>CAZZXZ010000121.1:0-10828 GCA_964658135.1 uncultured Acetobacteraceae bacterium
CGAATGCGGGATCGGTGTCAAAAATTACAGCGACGTGCAGGAGAACGACCAAATCGAGTGCTATTCGCGGGTGGAAGTGGCGCGCACGCTGTAGCGGCGCGCCGCCAGCTTCATGGCCAAGGATAACCCCCGGGCGCGACGTCTCGGCGAACAGATCCAGCGCGAGATCACGGATCTTTTGCGTCGTGACGTGAAGGATGTGCGCATCGGGAATGTCACGATCACGGCGGTGACCGTGACCGGCGATTTGCGGACCGCGCGGGTCTATTATTTGGTATTCGGCAAACAAGGCCCCGACGTTTCGGTGCAGCGCGGTTTGGAAAGCGCCGCGGGATTTTTACGCAATGCCTTGTCGAAGTCCCTGATGATTCGCTACACGCCAACCTTGACGTTCGAGCTCGACACGTCCATCGAGCACGGCGTGCGCTTGACCCAGTTGATCGATTCGGTCAACAAGCCCGCCGCACCGGTCCCGCAACCGGATGATGATGGCCATATCGTCGATGCCGGCGACTACGTGCCCCTCGATGCCATGGTGCGCAAAGAGCCCGATTGATGGCGGCGGACATTCACGGCATCCTTCTTTTGGACAAGCCGTTGGGCGTAACGTCGGCGGGGGCGGTGGCCCACCTCAAACGCCTGTTCGGCGCGCGCAAGGCCGGCCACACCGGGTCGCTCGATCCGCTGGCCTGCGGGCTGCTGCCCATCTGCTTAGGAGAAGCCACCAAGTTCGGCGCGCACTTGCTCGATGCGGACAAGACTTATCGGGTGGTGGTGCGCCTGGGCCAGCGCACGCCGAGCGCGGATCTCGAGTCCGCCGTGGTGGAGACACGCGAATTGCCGCCGTGGTCGGCGGCGCAGATGGAGCAGGCATTGGCCGGCTTTCCGCGTCAGTACGCGCAGGTGCCCCCCATGCATTCGGCCATCAAGCAAGAGGGAAGACCGTTATACGAGTACGCACGCGCCGGTATCGTGCGCGAACGGGCGGCGCGCGCCATCGTCCTGCACGAACTGCGGTTGCTGGAGTGGCGTCCACCGGACCTGTCGTTCGATGTACGGTGCAGTAAGGGCGCTTACATCCGGGTGCTGGCGGAAGATCTGGCCGTGCGCCTCGGCACCATCGGTCATTTGATCGGACTGCGCCGACTCGGCGTAGCGCCCTTTTCGGCCGAGCCACAGTGGACGTTCGGCCAGTTGGAGGCGATGAGTCTGGCCGAAAGGAAGGCACTTCTGCTGCCGGTGGATGCGGCGTTGGCTGCGCTGCGGCGGGTGGATTTACCGCCCGCCCACGTAGGTGCGTTTCGACAGGGCCAAACGCTATCGATGCCGGCGCAAGCGCCGGGCAATGTGCGTATCTACGCGGCGGAACTGGGGTTTTTGGGGTTGGCGGCGATCGAGCCGGCAGGTCGCATCGTGCCCCTGCGGCTTATTTCATCGGTTGCGCCGAATCGGCCTCCAATCCCTGCTTGAGGCTGGCTGGCGCCGCGCGTACAATGCGCGCCTTCTTAAAAGGTCTAAGTTATTGATTGAGGTTCGTTTTAATGCCACTCACTCGCGAAGAAAAGACGGAAGTAGTCGGAAAATACCAGCGCAGCGCGCAGGATACCGGTTCCCCCGAAGTCCAGATTGCCCTGTTGTCCCAGCGCATCAATGGCTTGAGCCAACATTTCACCGCACACAAGGCAGACCATGCGTCGCGTCGCGGCCTGCTCAAGATGGTGAACCAGCGCCGCAAGCTGCTCGACTACCTGAAGAGCAAAACGCCCGAGTCGTACACCAAGCTGGTCGAAAGCCTGGGCTTACGCCGTTAACAAGGTGTGTTGGCCGTTTCGGCTCGCCATGTCTTCTCTTCCGATATTTTTCTATATAAGGGGTAGCCTGTGAGCCGGCCTAAAAAAAGTTTTCAGTATGGGGAACACACCGTCACCATCGAGACGGGTGAATTGGCACGTCAGGCGGACGGCGCGGTGCTGGTGACCATGAACGATACCGTGGTGTTGGTCACCGCGGTCGGCTTGAAAAAGGCGACGCCAGGTCGCGATTTTTTCCCGCTGACGGTCAATTATCAGGAAAAGACCTATGCGGCCGGCCGTATTCCCGGCGGCTTTTTCAAGCGTGAAGGACGACCGACCGAAAAGGAGACACTGACCTCGCGTCTCATCGATCGACCCATTCGTCCGTTGTTTCCGGAAGGTTTCATCAACGACGTACAGGTGGTCGCTTCGGTGGTCTCGGTCAATGCGGAAGTGGACCCCGATATCGCCTCGTTGCTGGGCGCATCGGCGGCACTGGCCATTTCCGGCATGCCGTTCATGGGTCCGATCGGTGCGGCGCGTATCGGCTATCTAAACGGCAAATACGTTCTCAACCCGAGCACCACTCAATTGCTCGAATCGAAGTTGGATCTGGTCGTCGCGGGCACCGAGGAAGGGGTGCTGATGGTGGAATCGGAGGCCGACGGCTTGAACGAAGAAATCATGCTCGGCGCCGTCATGTTCGGTCACGAACAGATGCAGGTGGCGATCAAGGCGATCAAGGAATTGGCGGCCGAAGCGGGTAAACCCAAATGGGCATGGGTGGCTCCGCAGGCCAACACGGAACTACAAGATGCCGTGAGCTCCTTCGCGAAAGCCAATCTGGCGGCCGCTTACCTGGTCACCGAGAAGCAGCAGCGCTACGCGAAGATCAAGGAAGTGAAGACCGCGACGCTGGACGCCCTGGCGAAGGCCGACCCGGCACCGGGGTCAGCGCCGCCGAAATTTACCGTCGACCAGGTCGGGGGTGAGTTCTTCAACCTCGAGTACCGGCTGGTGCGCGAGCGGATCTTGGAAGGGCATCCGCGTATCGACGGCCGCGACACGAAAACCGTGCGCGGCATCACCATCCGTACCGGCGTGCTGCCGCGTACCCATGGCTCGGCGTTGTTCACGCGCGGCGAGACTCAGGCGTTGGTGGTGACCACGTTGGGCACCGGCCGCGACGCGCAGGTCATCGATGGTCTGACCGGCGAACGCAAAGAGCCGTTCATGCTGCATTACAACTTTCCTCCGTTCAGCGTCGGCGAGACCGGCATGATGGGATCTCCGAAGCGGCGTGAGATCGGCCACGGCAACCTCGCGAAGCGCGGCGTCAAAGCCGTCATGCCGGGCATCGAGAAGTTTCCGTACGTGATTCGGGTGGTGTCGGAGATTCTCGAGTCCAACGGCTCGAGCTCGATGGCATCCGTGTGCGGCACCAGCCTGGCGTTGATGGATGCGGGCGTACCGCTCAAAGCTCCGGTCGCCGGCGTGGCCATGGGTTTGGTGAAGGAAGGCGACCGGTTCCAGGTCCTGACCGACATTCTCGGCGACGAGGATCATCTCGGCGACATGGATTTCAAGGTGGCCGGCACCAAGGACGGCATCACGGCCTTGCAGATGGACATCAAGATCACGAGCATCACGCGCGAGATCATGAAGATCGCCCTCGATCAGGCTCGAGCCGGACGCCTGCATATTTTGGATGAAATGAACAAGGTGCTCTCGACGCCGCGCGAGAACATGTCGGAATGGGCGCCGACCATCATCACGTTGAAGATCGATCCGGAAAAGATTCGCGACGTCATCGGCAAGGGCGGTGCGGTGATTCGGCAGATCACCGAGGAAACCGGCACCTCCATCGATATCGAAAACGACGGGACGGTCAAGATCGCCTCGGTGCAGGGCGCGGCGGGCCGTGAAGCGCAGCGTCGCATCGAACTCATCACCGCGGACATCGAAGTAGGTCGTATCTACGAGGGCAAAGTGGCGCGCTTGATGGATTTCGGAGCTTTCGTGACGATTCTGCCGGGTCGCGACGGATTGGTGCACATCTCGCAAATTTCCGAAGAGCGCGTCGAGCGCGTCGGCGATAAGCTCAAGGAAGGCGACGTGGTGCGGGTCAAAGTGCTCGAAGTCGATCGGCAAGGACGCGTGCGCCTGTCCATGCGTAACGTCGACGCAGCGTAACGTAGGCGTGGCCGCCCGCGCCGCGTAACCCGGGCGCGGTCGCCCGGGTCTCTCACGTCGGCCCGCTATTTCGTGAAGACGGAATTATCCCGAGCGGCGGCCAGCGACTTGTAGCCGTCTTCGAGAGGTCTAGGCGTCACGAACGTCTTGACTCTCTCGCGCATGGCCTGCGGCTGCTGGGTCACGAACTGGCGCAACGATTGCTCCAGATGACCGCTCAAGGCCGTCTGCAAGTTCGTTCCGTAGGCTCGAATTACGTTGACCATGAAATCCGGGCCGAGGATCGGTTCCGACAGATGTTCCTGTTCGGCGATGACCTGCAGCAGGATGCTGCGTGTAATGTTGGCGTTGTCCTTCTTGTCGATCACCACGAACTCGATTCGCTCGACCACCAAGCGACGCACATCCGCCAACGTGATGTAACGACTCTCGACGGTGTCGTAGAGACGACGGTTGGGATACTTCTTAATCACTCGCGGATCACTCATGTGCATCCTCGCTGTACTTCCAGGCCGACGCGCCACCGGAGGATTCCGGTTCGTATCTGTCGCCACTCGCCATTCCATGACTGCCACGGCGAGAATAACGCAATGCAGCGACAAGGCAAATTTCCTTTTATTTGAGAAGATTTGCCTGCAATTTATGCAGAAAGCTGCGGATTCAGCCGCCTATACAGTGACTCAGGCGCTGGGGTACGCGTTCGATGTTCCAGTGGGCCAGCCCCCAATGCCACATGTCCCCAAGCGATGCGGCGCTCAGGGTGACCGGCGGGTCGAGCTGCAGGAGCGCGAAGACCGAGGCGAGTTGCGTACGTGCCTCCGCTCCGTTCACACGCACGCTGCGTGCCGACTTCGCGAGCTTTCTGCCGTCTGCTTCCGTGAGCAAAGGCACGTGCGCATAGCGCGGCGAGGGATGGCAGAGCAGGCGTTGCAGGTAGATCTGCCGCGGTGTGTTGTCGAGTAGATCGGCGCCGCGGACGACGTCCGTCACGCCTTGCGCGGCATCGTCTAGCACGACGGCCAAGGCATAAGCATAGAGACCGTCCCGACGTCTGAGAGTGACGTCGCCGACCGCGGCAGCGACGTCCTGACGGAAGGTGCCCTGAATGCGATCGGTGAAACGTATGTAGCCTGGATCGATGCGCAGGCGGGTCGCCGTAGGCCGGTCCGGGAACAGCGGCTGCTGGCGGCACAAGCCTGGATAACGCTTCTCGTCGGCGAGCTGCGAGCGACTGCACGAACACTCGAAGGTCAGTCCGCGAGATCGTAAATTCTGTAGTGCTTCGGCATATCGCGCCGCGCGCTCGCTTTGGTAGACGACCGGGCCGTCCCATTCGAAACCGAATTCCTGCAGTGTAGTCAATATGCCGAGCGCGGCTCCCGGCGCGACACGTGGCGTATCCAAATCCTCGATACGCACCAGCCAACGTCCGCCGTTCGCGCGCGCATCGAGGTAGCTGGCGGCGGCGGTGTAGAGCGACCCTAGATGCAGGTCACCGGACGGAGAAGGGGCGAAGCGGCCCACATAGCTCCGCCCTTGAATCGCCGTCTCAGCGGTAGCGGTCGTCGCGGTCGCCGTACTGCTTTTCCCGCCGCTCGCGCCGTTCTTGCGCCTCGACGGACAAGGTCGCGACGGGGCGCGCTTCCAGCCGCTTGATACCGATTTCCTCGCCGGTCTCGAGACAGTAACCGTACGAGCCGTCTTCGGTGCGTTTCAACGCTTCGTCGATTTTTCGTATCAGCTTGCGTTCCCGATCGCGGGTGCGCAGCTCGAGACTGAATTCTTCTTCCTGCGTGGCGCGATCGTTGGGATCGGGAAAATTGGCGGCTTCGTCCTTCATGTGCAGTACGGTGCGGTCGACTTCGACCATCAGATCGCGTTTCCAATTGTGCAGAATCTGACCGAAATGCTCCAACTGTTCCTTGTTCATGTACTGCTCGCCGCGGCGCGCAATGTAAGGCTTCACATTGCGCGGGCCCGCCAACAAGCTGGCGGTGGACGAAGGATCGACTTCGCCGTCGTCGTCGTTTTGCGCCGGGCGGGTCGGCAAGACCAGCGGTCGAGTATCGAACTTGATCGGCGCGAGTTTATCGGCCTCTTCCATCGAGTCATCGACGGGCGCGGATTTCACGCGAGTGGCCTTGGCGGCCGCGGGTTTTGCGGCCGTGGATTTTGCAACTGGTTTATTGACTTTCACTGGTACCTTCGATGTGGCGATCATGGGCATCGGCTTGAGCGGCGGCCGCACCTTCCCTGGAGTCGCCTTGACTGGCTTTTTGGCCGCTTTCTTCGGTTTTTTCGTGGGCATTTACCGTTTCCGCCTCTTTACGAAAGAGCGCGCGATTATACCGACGCCAACCGGCCTGTATAGACCATTGGCATAACATATTTTAGTTATCTAACTATATGATTGAAAACGTAAATGAGGTTTTACGAAGCGGACACCGCCGGTCGGGCGCTCAGGGTAGGACCGTCGCCGCCTGCGCCGCCCACCCCGATTGACGGTGCTCGGCCACCACCGTCGTATAGATACCCCCTCGGACATTAAATTTCGCCGTCAGACGCATGAACCGGGGCGCGATCGCCGCAACCAAATCCTTCAATATTTCGTTGGTCACGGCTTCGTGAAAAGCACCTCGATCGCGAAACGACCATATGTAGAGTTTCAGCGATTTCAGTTCCACGCAGCGCTGGTCGGGCACGAATTCGAGCTCGAGGACGGCGAAGTCGGGCTGTCCCGTTTTCGGACACAAGCAGCTGAATTCCGGAATTGTCATACGTACGGTGTAGTCGCGTTCCGGTGCAGGGTTCACGAAGGTTTCGAGCGTTCGATTCGGTTCGGTCATGGATGCGAGCAGGGTGCCAGGGGTTTACGAAAGTGACGTTTACTTTACACTACGCGCCACGTTGGCGGCCCTCCAAAGTATTTCATGCGCTTAACCAAACTCAAGATCGCCGGCTTCAAGTCATTCGTCGATCCGACCACGGTCACGTTTCCGAGCAGTTTGACCGGCGTCGTGGGTCCGAACGGCTGTGGTAAATCCAACATCATCGACGCCGTGCGGTGGGTCATGGGCGAGATCTCGGCCAAGCATCTGCGCGGTGATTCGATGGCCGACGTCATCTTCAACGGCTCGTCGGCACGCAAGCCGTTGGGTGCCGCATCGGTGGAATTGGTGTTCGACAACACCGACGGCAAGATCGGCGGCGCCTACGCGAATTACAACGAGGTGGCTTTGCGACGCGCCGTGAGCCGCGACGGTACGTCGGATTATTTCATCAACGGCATGAAGGTCCGGCGCAAGGACATCACGCAGCTGTTCTTGGGCACCGGCTTAGGATCGCGTAGCTACGCCATCATCGAACAAGGCATGATCTCGCGCGTGATCGAAGCGCGGCCTGACGACCTGCGCGCGTTCCTGGAAGAGGCGGCCGGCATTTCTCGCTACAAAGAGCGGCGCCGCGAAACCGAGAACCGCATCGGGCAGACACGCGAAAATCTCGACCGCCTCAACGATTTGCGCGAGGAGGTCGAGAAGCAGATTCGCCACCTGCAACGGCAGGCTGCCACGGCACGGCGCTATCAGACCTTGAAGGAAGAGGAGCGTAAATTGCAGGCGGAGTTGCTGGCCTTGCGTCTGCAAAGCCTCGACGTCGAAGCGGCAGTGCGCGATTCGACCGCGCAAGCGACCGAAACGGCCATGCAGTCCGTGCTGGCGGATCTGCGCCAGGTCGAGGCCGAGATCGAGCAGGCGCGTGTCGAGCAAGCGTCCAAGGCGGACGCGTTGGGCGCGATTCAGGCGCGGTTTTACGCCGCCGGCGCTGCGGTCACGCGGTTCGAACAGAGCCTTCAACATGCGCGCGAGCTACGGCAGCGACAGCGTTCCGATCTGGATCAGTTTGAGGCTCAAGTTCACGATCTGAACGCGGTCATGCAGCGCGATCAAGGCCAGTTGGAAGCGCTGGCGGCCGAACTCGCCACGCTGCTGCCGAATCTCGAGACTGCGCATGGCGCGGAGCGGGCGGCGGCCGAGCTGTTGGAACGCTGCGAACAGTTTCTCGCGCAATGGCAGCTGGCGTGGGATGCGCATTCGCAATCCGTCGCGCTGGGGCAGCGGGAGAACCAGGTCGAAAGAGCCCGCATCGAGCAACTCGAGGGTCAGCTGCGTCGATCGCTGCAGCTACGCGAACGACAGGAAGCAGAGCGCGCGACGCTCGCGCAAGCGCAACCGGCCGTACCGCTCGACTCCTTGGCCGCACAAGCGGAGGCCGCGCAGCGGGCCGGACAGAAAGCCGCCGACGCGCTGCAGGAGTTGTTGGCGCAGTTGTCCGAGGCACGCGATCGGGAGCGGGCGCAAGCGCAGGCGCTGAACGCTTTGCGTACCCAATGGCAGCAAGCGCTGGGTACTCAGGTCGCCACGGAGGCGTTGCAACAGGCGGCGCTTGGCAAAGTATCCGGCAAGGTGACGCAGTGGTTGAAAGCTCACTCGCTCGACCAGCATCCCCGCGTCGCCCAACGACTGCGGGTGGCGCGCGGTTGGGAGCGCGCGGTGGAGACCGTGTTGGGTTCCTATCTCGAGGCGGTTTGCGTAGACGGTCTGGATGGCGTTGCCGATCTGCTCGGCAGTTTCGATGGCGGACACCTGGCGGTGGTGAGTCTCGGCGCTCCGAGCACTCCGAGCGACACCGCCCAGGGCGCCGATGCAACCTCGCTGCAGACCAAGGTGCCGGGTTCGCCGGTGCTCGATTCGGTGCTCAGGTCGGTATTCACGGCCGACACGTTGGCCGAAGCGATGAGCCGACGGTCCCGGTTGACTGCCGGACAGTCGGTGGTCACGCGCGATGGCGTATGGCTGGGTCCGGACTGGCTGAGGCTGTCGCGGGACCGCGATCCCCACACCGGAGTGATCGAGCGCGAGGAGTCGTTGCGCGACATTCGCGTTCGCGTGACGCAGCTCGCCGACGCGGTCAAAGCGGCGGAGGTCGAACTCGAAGCGAGTCGGACGCGGATGCGCGAGCACGAGGATCGGCGGGAGCGG
Source organism: uncultured Acetobacteraceae bacterium (assembly GCA_964658135.1). Classification (GTDB taxonomy): domain Bacteria; phylum Pseudomonadota; class Gammaproteobacteria; order Steroidobacterales; family Steroidobacteraceae; genus Bog-1198. The sequence goes on from CAZZXZ010000121.1 coordinate 9,026, forward strand.
TTGCAAGCCGACGTCAATCGCCTGCACCGGGAGCATGTCGACCGCCGCGCTGCCTCGGACGCGGCGCAGGTTCGCCGGGCCGACGGTGAGCGACGCATGGGTCAGCTCGATACCGGTCTGGCGGATCTGCAAACCGAGCTCGACCGCACGGAAACGGAACTGCGTGCCGCACGTGCGCGGATGGCCGTCGCGATCGAGGCGCTGGTGGTTCTCGAGCCGAAACGGCTGGAACTGGAAGGCGAACGCGATCGTTTGCGCGCCGAACAGGTGTCGGCGCGGAGTGCCGCGCAGATCGCGCAACAGGCAGCGCGCGGTCTCGGCCTACAGGTCGAGTCGCGGCGCTCGTCGCACGCCTCGTTGACCACGACGCTCGAGCGCGTCGAGCAGCAGTTGCAGTCCCTGGTGGTCCGTCGGGACGAGGTCAGCGCGCAGCTCGATGCGGGCGCCGCGCCGTTGGACGCATTGCAAGCAGAACTCGAGGCAGCACTTGGGGTGCGCGTACGCATCGAGACCGAATTGTTCGCCGCCAGACTCGCGAGCGATGAATTGGACGCCGCTTTGCGAGATCGCGAAGCGGGACGCGGCCGCGTCGAGGCCCGATTGGAGACCGCCCGCGCCGCGCTCGACGAGGCTCGACTCTCGGCCCAACAGGTGCGGGTGCGGCGCGAAAGTGTCGCCGAACAGCTCGCGTCGACTCACTTCGATCTCGCGGAGCTGTTGGCGAATCTGGTCGCCGATGCGGCGGTCGCGAGTTGGGAAACCCAGCTGGAGGAAACGCGAGGACGGATCGAGCGTTTGGGCCAGGTCAATCTGGCGGCCATCGGGGAGTTCACGGAGCAATCCGAGCGCAAGGAATATCTCGACCGCCAGTGCAAGGATCTGACCGATGCGCTGGAAACCCTGGAGACGGCGATGCGTAAGATCGACCGCGAAACTCGCTCCCGCTTCCAAGACACGTTCGAGCGGGTGAATGCCGGTTTGAAGGAGAAGTTTCCGCGGCTCTTCGGTGGCGGGCATGCGTATCTCGAACTGACTGGGGAAGAATCGGAAGTAGCCGGCGTGTCCGTCATGGCCCGCCCGCCCGGCAAACGCAACAGTACGATCAGTCAGCTGTCCGGCGGCGAAAAGGCGTTGACCGCCGTGGCTCTGGTGTTCGCCATCTTCGACCTGAACCCGGCGCCGTTTTGTCTGCTGGACGAAGTGGACGCACCGCTGGATGAGAACAATGTGGGACGTTTCTGCGATATCGTGCGTGAAATGTCGGTCAGCGTTCAATTCATCTTCATCACTCACAACAAAACGACCATGGAACTCGCATCGCAACTGGTGGGTGTCACGATGAACGAGCCCGGCGTCTCGCGGCTCGTCGCGGTGGACGTTGATGAGGCCGTGCGCATGGCGGCTATGTAGAGGCACGGCGTTGACCACGGAACTACGATGGATCTTGTTGGGTTTCAGCGTGCTGCTGCTGGCCGGCATCTGGGGGTGGGGCGCGCGGCGTGCACGACGCACGCCGGTTTCCGTTGCCATGGCGGACGCCGACGTGCGGCATGACGCGCCCCTGCCGGACGACCCGTATTCCGCATACGGTGCCAAAGATGCGCAGCCGCGCGAGTGGGGCGTGCCGCCTTTCGAGCCACTGAGTATTCGCACGGCGAACTTCGAGGAGCTCGAGGTGATGGACGAGCCGATGTCGGCCGCCGACCCCGGCGTACCGATGATGGATTTGCACTCGGTCGTGGTGGAATTCCCCGCGTCGACCCCCGCCGCCGTGCTGGCGCACGTACCGCCACCGCCACCGCC
>CAZZXZ010000122.1:0-10552 GCA_964658135.1 uncultured Acetobacteraceae bacterium
GATCTGCAGCACGCGTTTGCCGAGTTTGGAAAACGCCACCGACAAATTCGACGAGGTGGTGCTCTTGCCGATACCGCCCTTGCCATACACGGCAAAAACCTTGGCATTGCCGATTTTCAAGTTTGGGTCCAACGGGACCTGGACGCTTCCTTCGCCATCTATGGGCCGGTTGGCGCGAGATTTCAGTGCCGATACCGGAACGGTGGCGGTGTTCATGCAGCTACCCCTTCGTAAATGCCTTCGAGTCGATCTTCCAATTCTTCGCCGGCGGCGCGCAGCGCCGCCAACATGGCTTCATCGGGTTGCCAGTACTTTCGTTCCGAGGCCTCGAGCAGTCGGTTTGCCACCTTTGCCGACGCGGTCGGATTTAATTTGGCCAACCGGGCCCGCATGTCGGGATCGAGAATGAACGTGGTCGTGATCTGCTGGTAGACCCAGGGTTGGACTTCACCCGTCGTGGCCGACCAGCCCATGGTGTTGGTGACGTGCACTTCGATCTGGCGCACCCCTTCATATCCATGTTCCAACATGCCCTCGTACCATTTCGGGTTGAGAGTCCGAGTCCGGGTTTCCAAGGCCACCTGTTCCGACAGGGTGCGAACCGTCCCGCTGCCGGTGGTCTGGTCCGCGATATACACCGGCGTGGCCTGGCCGCCCCGCGCGCGGCGCACCGCGCTGTTGATGCCGCCCAAGGTATCGAAGTACGTATCGACCGTCGTAACCCCGAGTTCCACCGAATCGAGATTCTGGTAGGTCAGTTCCACATCCGCGAGCACGCTGGTCAGCAACTTGGTCTGCTTCACGGGTCGTCCGCTGCGGCCGTAGGCGAAACTCTTGCGGCGGGTGTAGGTTTCGGCTAGTTCCTGTTCCTCGTCCCAGCGACCGCTTTCGATCAAATGATTCACGTTCGCTCCGTAGGTGCTTTCGGCATTGCCGTACACCCGCAACGACGCGGTTTCCAAGTCGCAGCCATGCTCTTCCTGATATTTGAGCGCGTGCTTGCGGATGAAATTCGATTCCAGGCTCTCCGCGGCGGATGCCGCCAGGAAGGACGCTTCCGCCAGCAATTTGATCTGCAGCGGCAACAGATCGCGAAAGATTCCGGACAGCGTCACCATGACGTCAACCCGCGGGCGCCCGAGTTCGGCCAGCGGGATCAACGTGGCGCCCGCAATGCGGCCGTAAGCGTCGAACCGCGGCTTCGCACCCATCAGAGCCAGCGCCTGGCCGATGGGGCCCCCCTCGGTTTTTAAATTATCGGTACCCCACAAAACCAACGCGATCGATTCCGGAAACGAGTTGCCCAGTTCCACGTGGCGCTGAAGCAGCCGAGTGGCCTGGCGGGCACCGTCCTGCACGGCGAACGCGCTGGGAATGCGGAAGGGATCGAAGCCATGCAGGTTACGGCCGGTTGGCAATACGGCGGGCGTCCGCACCACGTCGCCGCCCGGCGCCGGACGCGTGAAGCCGCCCTCGAGCGCATGAAGAATGGCATCGATCTCGTGATTGCTGTCGAGCAGCTTGTCGATGCGGGCCAGTTCGATCAGTTTCGCCAAATTATCCTCGGTCTGCGGCAGGCCGGCGCGCTCCAGCGAAAGCTCGGGCGTGAGGCCCGCCACGATTCCCGCAACCGCGCTCTTCAGGGCGGTGGCGTCCGCGGCCTCGGTCATGGCCATCAAGAAATCGACTCGATGCACGGCGGATGCCGGTTTGCCGAGTACATGCAAGCCATGAGGGATCAACGTATATTCGAGTTCGAGAATCTGTTTCGCCAGTATCGATATGCGCTCATCGGCGCCGTCGCCCCACAGCGGCGCGGTCTCGGCCAGATCCAAAGCGGCTGCCTGCGATTGAATCGTTTCGGCCAGCGAGCCGTGTTGCACCCGGCGCCAACTCTCGAGCGACTCCTTCAACTCGATGAGGCCGCGATACAAGCCGGCATTCGCCACCGGCGGCGTCAGGTAGCTGATGAGGGTGGCGCCCATGCGACGCTTGGCAATGGTGCCCTCCGACGGATTGTTCGACGCGTAGACGTAGAGGTTCGGCATGTCGCCGATCATTCGATCAGGCCAACAGGCACCCGACATGCCCGACTGTTTACCCGGCATGAATTCGAGCGCGCCATGTGTGCCGAAGTGCACGATCGCATGGGCGCCGAAATCTTCGCGCAGGAATCGATAAAATGCCGAGAAGGCGTGGGTCGGCGCAAAACCTTTGTCGAACAGGAGGCGCATGGGATCACCCTCGAACCCGAACGCGGGCTGCACCCCGACGAAAACGTTGCCAAAGCATTCGCCCAACACGTGGATCGTCGAACCATCGCTCTGCTGCTTGCCGGGGGCCGCGCCCCATTGCGCCTCGATTTCTTTCAAGTAGCGCTCGCGGCGCACGTGATCGTTCGCCGAGATACGCTTGTGCACATTGGCGAGGGCGCCAAACTGTCCGGCATTGCCATTGATGATTTTCTCGCGTAGCGCATCCACATCGGCGGGCAGGTCGACCCGATAGCCTGCGGTGCGCATGGATTCCAAGGTGCGATAGAGCGACTCGAACACGGACAAATACGCGGCTGTTCCCGTGTTGCCGGCGTTCGGCGGGAAATTGAACAAGACGATGGCGACCCGGCGCTCCGCGCGCGACGCTTGGCGCATCGCCACCAGTTTGGCCACGCGCGCCGCCAGCATCAGCGCGCGCTCGGGGCAGGAGCGCATGTCGGCGGCAGAATCGGTCGCGGTGAACGTGCAGCCGTGGTGACATCCGGTACACGTGACGCCGGCGGCGCCCGGCCGTCCGCCGAACACCATGGATCCGGTCGCGCCATCGAGTTCCGGTATCGCCACCATGATGGTGCTTTCTACGGGCAGCAAGCCGCGCTCCGACTCGCCCCACTGGCTCAAGGTCTGGAACTCCAGAGGATGCGCCGCCACATACGGAACATCGAGATTGGCGAGCACGTCCTCGGCGGCTTTCGAATCGTTGTAGGCCGGACCGCCCACCAACGAGAAGCCCGTCAACGACACCAGCGCATCCACCTGGGCGATGCCGTCCTTGACGAAAAATTGATCGATCGCGGGGCGCGAATCCAATCCCGATGCGAAAGCGGGAATGACCCGTAAACCGCGCGCCTCGAGCGCCGCGATGACACCGTCGTAGTGGCCGGCGTTGCCGGCGAGCAGATAGGAACGCAGCATCAGGACACCGACCACGCCCGTGGCGCCGGGTGCCGACGGCAGGTCTTCCAGCCGCTCTGAATAGCGTCCGTGCATTCGCGGATGATAGATGCCCACCTCGGGATAGGCGACCGGCGCGGGAACTTTTTCCGATGATTGCAGCCCCGCCCGCGCGCCCGCCGCGTAGCGTCTGATGAGGTAGCGCACCAGGTTGGCGATATTTTCCTCGGATCCCGCCAACCAATACTGCAAGGCCAAGAAATAGGCGCGCACGTCCTGGGCGGTACCCGGAATGAAACGCAGCATCTGCGGGATCCGGCGCAACATTTTCATCTGTTCCGCACCCGCGGTTGCGGTCTTCTTCTTACCGCCGCGCAGTCGCTTGAGCAGCGCCATCGGTCCGCTCTGAGTGCCGTCCATGCTGAATTTGCCGAGCCGCGTCAAACGTACGACTTCCGCCGCCGACATGGCACAGACCATGGCGTCGCAATGTTCGCGCCGGTCCTGCAGGCATTTCAAGATGGGGTTGAAGTGATCTTCCATGAACAACATGGTGGCGATGACGATGTCGCCGCGCGCGATGTTCTCGCAGCATCGTTGCAACGCCGCGGGGTCGCTGCCCCACTCGTCGGCTGCATGAATGTCGAGCGAGAGCCCTGGGAACTGTCCGCCGAGCCGCTGCTGCGCCCGACTCACCGCGCTCGAGAGATGACTGTCCATCGTCACGATGACGACGCGAATGGCCGTCGAATCAGCGGCTATAGTGAGCTTTGGCATCGTAAAGCGTCTCCACGGTAATAAGTTCCACCGACCGTTCGACGGCGAAGCGTTCGGTATTGCGGCGCGCTTTGCCGCGGACGAAAAACGGAATCTTTCCCAGTTCTTTTTCAGCGTCGGGTGCCCAGGAGGCGGTGGGCGAGCCGGCCGGTTTCTCGCCGTCCGTCGGCACCGCCGCAGTCGATCCCAAATGCGATGCGGGAGCGGCGTCGTGAAACTCGAAATCGCCGCGGAACATCGTCAGCAAATGTTCCTCCAGGCCCATCATCAAGGGATGGACCCAGGTGTCGAAGATGACATTCGCCCCCTCGAACCCCATTTGCGGCGAGTAGCGGGCGGGGAAATCTTGGACGTGAACCGGAGCGGATATCACGGCACACGGAATGCCCAATCGTTTCGCGATGTGACGCTCCATCTGTGTGCCGAGCACCAGTTCGGGTTGCAGCTCGGCCACTTTCGCTTCGACGGCCAGGTAATCGTCGGTGATCAACGGCTCGACACCATAAAGTTTCGCCGCTTCGCGCACTTCCCGCGCGAATTCCCGACTGTACGTGCCGAGACCCACCACGGTAAATCCAAGCTCTTGCGATGCTATGCGGGCGGCGGCCACCGCATGCGTGGCATCGCCGAAGACGAACACCCGTTTTCCCGTCAAATAGGTCGAATCCACCGATTGCGAATACCATGCGGAGTGCGCAGGGGCACCGTGCAAAGCAGGCTCGGGGTCGGTGCCGGCCAATTGCGCCACCTCGGCGATGAAGTCACGAGTGGCCCCCAAACCGATCGGTATGGCCTTGATGGTGGGTTGATCGAAGGTACGGCTCAGCCACTGCGCCGCTTGGAAGCCCGTCTCCGGATACATCAGTACGTTGAAGTCGGCTTCACCGAGCCGCCTTAGATCCGACGGGGTGGCATCGAGCGGGGCTACGACATTGATGTCCACCTCGAGCTGCGCCAGGAGCTGCGCGATGGCGCGCACATCGTCGCGGTGCCGAAAGCCCAAGGCGGTGGGACCGAGTATGTTGCAACTGGCCCGAGTTCCCGGCTCGCGGCGCGGTCGCTTGAAACCCGGTGCCGGGGCATCGCGCGAGGCGAGCGTGCGGACCAGCTGATAGAAGGTCTCGGCAGCCCCCCAATTTTCCTTCTTTTGATATGACGGCAGTTCGAGCGGTATCACGGGTATGGGCAAATTCAAGGCGCGCGCCAAGCCGCCCGGATCGTCTTGAATCAATTCCGCCGTGCACGACGCGCCGACCAGCATGGCCTCGGGTTGGAAACGTTCGTAGGCGTCGCGGGCCGCGTTCTGGAACAACGTCGCGGTGTCGCCGCCCAGGTCACGCGCCTGAAACGTGGTGTACGTTACCGGTGGGCGTCGGGGCAGGCGCTCGATCATCGTAAACAGAAGGTCTGCATACGTGTCGCCCTGCGGCGAATGCAGAACGTAGTGCACGCCGCGCATCGCCGTGGCGATACGCATGGCACCTACATGTGGCGGTCCCTCGTAAGTCCAGACGGTGAGCTGCATGACGCTAGGCCACCAACCGGGTGCGACGGTTCAGCGGTCGGGCGAACAACTCGGCGAGATCCGCGGCTTGGTTGAAGCCCTGGATGGGCGTGAACACCAGTTCGATGGACCACTTCGTCGTCAGTCCCTGCGCCTCCAACGGATTGGCGAGCCCCAACCCGCAGACCACGAGATCGGGTTTCGCCGCGTGGCAACGTGCCAGTTGATTCTCGACATGCTGACCTTCGACGATCGAGGTACCCGCCGGCAGTCGGCTCAGTTCGGCGGCAAGATGGACACGATGCAAAAAGGGCGTCCCCACTTCGATCAATTCCATGCCCATCTCGGTGGCCAGAAAACGGGCGAGGGGCACTTCGAGTTGCGAATCCGGAAAGAAAAAAATGGTTTTACCGCTGAGCTGGTCCCGGTAACGCGCAAGTGCGCGCTGCGCTCGTTCGTAGCTCGGCTGGGTCGCGCGCCGGAATTCCTGCGCATCGATTCCCCACGCGACGGCAGCGGCGTGCAGCCAGCCCAATGTGCCTTCCGCACCCAGCGGAAACGGTGCCGGCAAATGTTTGGCGCCCCGTTCCTCGAGGGCGCGCGCGGTATCCGCCAAAAACGGCTGCGCCAGTAAAAAGCGCGTATTCGGTCCGACCTTGGGCAAGTCGGTGGAGCGGCGCGGCGGGAAAAAATGCACCTCGCCGATACCCATGTCCTCGAGCAGCCGCCGCATCTGATCTTCCACCACGTCGGCAAGCGCACCCACGATCAATAGGCTTTGCGCCGCTGCACTGGGCGTCGCCGCCGAGGCCGCCGCGGAGGGCGTCTGCGGCAGGCTGGGGACCAATGAGGCCAGGCACGCGTCCTCGCCCTGGGTGAACGTGGTTTCGATGCCGCTGCCCGAATAGTTCAGAACGCGGACCTGCGGAGAGAAGCGGCCCGACAAGCGCAATGCGGCCCTCGACAGATCCAGCTTGATGACTTCCGAGGGACACGAACCGACCAGAAACAGTAACTTGATGTCGGGGCGACGCGCCAGCAGTTGTGATACGACCCGATCGAGTTCGACGTTGGCATCGGCCAGGCCGGCAAGATCGCGCTCGTCGATGATGGCGGTGGCAAAGCGTGGTTCGGCAAAGATCATCACGCCCGCCGCCGATTGGATCAAATGCGCGCAGGTCCGCGAGCCCACCACCAGGAAAAAAGCATCTTGGATCTTGCGGTGCAGCCAGATGATGCCGGTCAGTCCGCAGAACACTTCGCGTTGCCCGCGTTCCGTGGAAATCCGCAATTTTTCCAAAGCGGTGGTGCTCAGCAAGGCGGTGGTGCTCATGTAGTTATCCCTTCGACGTCCGCATGAACGCCATGCTCCAACCGCGCGGCACGCAGCTTGATCAAAAATTGCGTTGCGTTGAGTGCGTAGGCGCCGTAGGCGACCAACGCCAGATACATCTGATAGCGCGCATGCAGGGAGCCGAAAACGAGTGCGGCCAGGTACGCGGTGTGTAAACCGAGCACGAACATGCTGACGAAGTCTTCCCAGAAAAACGCCGGCGCGAACAGATAGCAGCCGAACACGTCGCGCTCCCACACGCAGCCGGTGATCATGATGGTGTAGAGAAGCACCGTCTTGACGAGCACCGATATCGTCGCGGCGGCAAAGCCCTCGCCGGTCGCGAGAAAGTGCAGCACCAACGCCGCGCTGACCAAGAAGACCAAAAACTGGATGGGCGCCAGGATTCCCTGAACCAAGGTCCAAGGTGAGCCGTCTCGGCGGCGTCGCTGTTCGGTGGTGTAGAGAGCCATCGTGTACCGAACCCTATTCCTGTTGCCCGAGGTCTGTCAACATAAGTTGACGTAAAGTAAACTTGACAACCGACGCATTACTTGCGATGGTCCGGAACGAGCGTTGCACCGGCGGGGGTTCACCCGTGTTCGCGAAGCTAGGTCGGAGTGAGGTATGGGAGACTTTTCGGAAAATCGAAGGAGTCGAATTCCGGGCACCGCGGAGCCCGACGTTGACCGGGACCGCATGGCGCGCTTGGTTCGCACCATCGAGGGTGAAATCGTGCCGCGTCTGGTGCTGGCGCGACGGGTATCAGGGACGGCGTCGGCCCTGGGGTGGCCACCGATCGAAGCCCCCGATGCGGCTGACGTCCAGGAACTCGTCAGGTTGTTGCTGGCGCATGACGTCGCGGTGGCGTCGAGTTATGTGGATGGCGTTCGATGCCGGGGTTCTTCCTTGGAAACCGTTTGTCTGGAGTTGTTGGCACCGGCAGCCCGCCAACTTGGCCTGCTTTGGGAGCAAGACGCCTGCGACTTCATGCAGGTCACCGTCGGTTTGTGCCGGCTTCACCAATTACTGCGCGAATTGAGTACGGAAACTCGCTCCGAAGAACAGCCGACGCTGGCGCATCGCACCGTCTTGTTGGCACCGATTCCCGGCGAGCAGCATACGTTCGGTGTGATGCTCGTGGCCCAGTTCCTGCGCCGCGCCGGCTGGGACGTGTGGCATGAATTTCCCGATACCCTGGGCGATATCCTGAACGTGGTCAGGCAGAATTGGTTTGCGGTCGTAGGCTTGTCGGTGGCTTGCGACTCACGCCTCGAGGAAGTCGCGGCCGTCATCCGTGCGGTACGCGTGAGTTCACGAAATCATGCCGTGGGAATTTTGATTGGCGGTCCGCTGTTGACCGCAAATCCGCATGCCGCGGAATTGGTGGGCGCCGATGCGACCGCCATGGATGGACGCCAGGCGGTGGAGAAGGCCAACTTCATCAGCGGCCTGTTGGAAACGATCAACTGATGCCGAGAACACGGACTAAGGCGTAATGAGGTGTTGTGAAGCAGTTTAGCGGTGCGGAAAATTGGTTCAAGGATATCGGCAGCGATACGGTCGCCAGGTTGATGACCGTGGCTTCCGACATCGCGTTGGTCGTGTCCAATGCGCTGGAGGGCGTCATTTGCGACGTCTCCTTCGGCAGCGATGCGATTGCCGTGGATCTGGCCGACACCTGGATCGGCAGAGCGTGGGTCGATACCGTCGCTCCCGACAGCCGTGCCAAAGTGGAAGCCGTGCTCCGCGAGTCGGCGGCCAAGGGCATGCCGCGCTGGCGCACGATCAATCAGCGGGTGAAAAATGGGCCTGACTTGCCGGTCATGTACGCGGCCGTACAACTGACGGGCGACGGCAAGGTGGTCGCGTTCGGCCGCAGCATGCAGTCCATGGCCAACATGCAGCAGCAGCTGGTCAACACGCAGCAATCCATGGAGCGTGAATTTCTGAAGCTGCGGCAGGCCGAAGCCCGTCATCACTTACTGTTTCAAGTGGCTTCGGAGGCTGTGCTCATCGTCGATGCCGCCAGCCGCAAGGTTCTCGAAGCGAATCCTGCGGCGGGACGCTTGCTGGGAGAGAGCAGCAAGCGCTTGGTGGGACGGCTGTTCCCCGAAGGATTCGACGAGGCCAGCACGGTGGCGATGCACGGTCTGCTCGGCGCCGTGTCGGCCACCGGCCGCACCAATCACGTCAATGTCCGGTCGACCGACGCGACGCGCGAATTCGTCACGTCGGCGTCGCTGTTTCGCGAGGAGCGCGCCTCGTATTTCTTGATTCGGTTGTCGAGTTCCGACGCGAAGCAGTCCACCGGCAGCAGCCAGCAATCGAAAGTGCTCGAAATCGTCGCCAGCGCGCCCGAAGGCTTCGTGGTCACCGATCTCGATGGACGCGTTTTATTCTCGAACCGCGCGTTTTTAGACTTGGTTCAGCTGGCCACCGAGGAACAGGCGCGCAACGAACCTTTGGAGCGGTGGTTGGGACGTCCCGGCGTGGACTTCAATTTGTTGACTGCTCAGTTGCGTGAACATCGCTCCTTGCGGTTGTTTGCCACCCAGCTGCGCGGCGAATATGGCGCCAGCACGGACGTCGAGATCTGCGCCGTGTCGGTGGTCGACGGTGAGGAGCCGTGTCTGGGATTCACCATCCGCGATGTCGGGCAACGGGTGACTTTCGACCGGCAGGTGAGTCGCGACAAGCCGCGCTCCGTGGCGCAGCTCACCGAGCTGGTGGGCCGCGTGCCGCTCAAGGATCTGGTGCGCGAATCCACCGATATGATCGAGAAACTGTGCATCGAAGCGGCGCTGGAGATCACCGGCGACAATCGCGCATCGGCCGCCGAGATACTCGGGCTCAGCCGGCAGAGCCTGTATGCCAAATTGCGGCGTTACGGTCTCGGCGAATTGGCGTCCAGCGATGCCGAACAAGTCGGTTTCCAGTAGGTTCGGGGACCGCCGGTGCCGCATCTAGATTCATCCGCCGCGATTTTCGACGTACCGCAGCCCGCCGTCGTCTTGGAGTTGTTGAAACCCATCACCTGGTTTCCGCCGATGTGGGCTTTCGGCTGCGGCGTCGTCTCCTCGGGCATCGTATTGCGCGGGCGCTGGCCCTTGGTAATCACCGGTGTGGTGCTGTGCGGCCCTCTGCTGTGCGCGACGAGTCAAGCGGTCAACGACTGGTTCGACCGTCACGTCGATGCCATCAACGAACCGACTCGTCCCATCCCGTCGGGCCGCATGCCGGGTCGCTGGGGACTCTACATTGCGATTCTATGGACCGGCTTGTCGGCCGCTTGCGCAGCGACGCTCGGCACATGGGTGCTGGGTGCGTCGGTGCTCGGGTTGGTCTTGGCGTGGCTATACAGCGCGCCGCCGCTGCGGCTCAAGGCGAACGGCTGGTGGGGCAACTTGGCGTGCGCCGTCTGCTACGAGGGCTTCGCCTGGGTGACGGGCGCGGCGGTCATGGCGGGCGGCGCGACGCCGTCAATCCGTGTGTTAGGGGTCGCCGCACTCTACAGCCTCGGGGCGCACGGGATCATGACGCTGAACGATTTCAAATCCATCGACGGCGATCGCCGCACGGGCGTGGCTTCGCTTCCCGTGCAATTGGGCGCCGAGCATGCCGGCGAAGTGGCCTGCGTCGCCATGGCGCTTCCGCAGTTGGCCGTGGCAGCTTTGCTGTTGAGCTGGGGCAGACCTTATTTCGCGGGCGCAATCGCCACGCTGCTGGGAGTTCAACTATTGCTGATGCGCCGCTTGCTCGAGGATC
>CAZZXZ010000123.1:0-10536 GCA_964658135.1 uncultured Acetobacteraceae bacterium
CGCTGACGAAACAAGCGGTGCCCGCCTTCGTGAGAACCATGCGGCGCCTCTCCGCTCGCCAATTGTAAGGTTCACGGGAAAGAGGCGGACCCATCGATTACTGATTCGGGGGAGTGGGTCCTAGGCTGGCGAAACGGGCTGCTGCAAGGCCTTGTGAGAGCCGTCGCACAGAGGTGGATGCCCGGTCGCCTTGCAGGTACAGAAATACACGGTCTTGGATTCGACCGCCGCCCATTTGAGAGGCGCCATTCCGGTATTTTCCCTGCCGTGCGCACCGTCGCAGAACGGTTGCTTTGCCGAGCGGCCGCAGGTGCACCAGAAATAGGACTTGCCGGCTTCCACATCGACGGGTATCGGCTTGATGGTCACCGCGGGTTCAGTGCTCATTGCTCGTTGATCCTTGCTGATTGAATTGTGGTCGATTCGCACACCTCGAATGCGCAATATGACCGCGGGCGTGACCCATGTATAGCCAGCATGATCCCGCAAGGCGAATAGCGCGCGAGTCGGCTCATTGTCTCTGCGCGATCGTGGCCTGGGCGCACTCGGACATGACGGTCAGAAAATTTTGATACGCGGGGACGCCGACCACGAAGGGGTTCGGATCGCCGGGTTTGCGGGTGGCGAGCGCGGCGGCTTTCGTGAAGGTGTCGTCGAACACCGGATGATTCTGCAGCTCCACATCGACACTGTTTGTTTGTGCGATCTGGCCGAAGTGGGCCAGCGAGCTCACGTATTGACGCAAACTGTCCAGCGGCACCATGCCGTCGCCTAGGATCGTGCCGCCGAAAATTGCCGCGGTGTGCGCGCGGCCGTGATCCTTAACCGGGAACACGAAACCCAAGGCGCCTGGGGTATGTCCGGGAATGAGGTAGGCCTGCAACGTCAAGTCGCCCAACCTAATCTTCTCGCCGTCTGCGATCACCTGGTCGCGCGCCGGGGGCTTCGGCTGCATCCACTCCTGCGGCGGCCCCATGCCGGGCGGCGGACTCGGTGGAGTGCCTTCGATCAACTCCCAATCGGCTGCCGACGCCAGAATATGCGTGCCGTAGTGGGTCTGGAAGTACAGCGCGCCGCCATAATGATCCGGATGTCCGTGGGTGATGACGATGCTTTTCACCGTGGCGGGATCGATGTTCAACTTGGCCAGGCTGGACAGCAGCACCGAGTCGACTTTGCTCGAATACCCAGAGTCGATCAGCAAGACACCGGCCGAGGTCTTGAACACGAACATCACCGTGCCGCGATCGCCGATCAACGCGAGGTTGTCGAAAATCATTTGCGGCTCGATGGTTGCGCCCTCGTACCCCACCCCGTCGCCGCGCGCTTTTTCGCAAAGCATGGCGTATTCCTTGGTCCATAGCGTACCGGCCGCCCGTTTGGCTGCAGCCATGTGCGGCAGCGCCGCAGGTTTTGATGGCGCGACCGGCGGCGGCGGGAACCCGGGAGGCGGTTGTCCGCCCGGGCCCAACGGCCCGCCCGGGCTCGGCGGCGGTGGCTGGCTGCCGGCAAGTCCGGCCCACGTCAGCGCGACGGCCGCGATTAAGGCGCGCCGCATGCGATCTTTCTTGGTCAATCCACCCATGGTGTTCCTTCGCTACGAAGCTGGTTTCAGAGAGTAGGCCGACGCATGACCCATTTGTGCCCGTCGCTGAAAGTCACGTCGCCCAACGATCCGGCGTGGCGGCCATCTTTCATCGGGTGAGTTTCCACCGACACCTTGTCACCCGGCTTGAAAGTGTCCTTGTGCAGAATCGAGTTCGCCGCGAGTCCGCCGCCCGATGGAGAAGGCCCCTCGAAGGACCAGACCGTCGTGTTTCCATCGCTACCCAGGACGAGCACGCGCAGCCAGGAGTGCGGATTGACGTATTGCCACTCCTGCACCGTACCGTTCACCGTCACGGTTTTGGCGGCATCGAACATCGCACCCGAGTGATGAGCGAGGACCGGCGCAGCGCCGGCTCCGACAGCCGCCGCCGCGAGCACGATCGAACCCATGCGTTTCATCAGGTTGTTTTTTGAAATCACTGAGAGTTACTCCTTGCGCGCTGACGAGTCATTTGGGCCGCGAGTCGCGCGCCACGTCCGAAATGCCGTAGTTGGTCGGATCACGAAACCCGGCATCGCCCGGCAGGTAGTAATCGGTGCCGCCCTGCTTGGTTCGATACACTTCGTTGCCTTCCTCACAGGATGCGTAATCCAGCCGCACGGTGGGATCCTTGATCTTCTTGAAGGTGTAGGTCATGTGCACCGGCCGGGTCAGGGACACCGGGTCGTACACAGTCAGTTCCGTCTCGATGGTGTCGGCGTTGACCTTGCGCATACGCTCGACGGTGCTGGTCTGGTAGCTCGTTTCGGGCGAGCCGCGCCAGTATTCGCCCGGCTTCAGATGGTTGGTGTGGACTACCAAGGTATCGCCATCCCAGAAACCCACCGAGTCGCCCTCCCACAGAGGGATCGCGAGCGAGTCAGCCATGTGTTCGCGTCCATCGGTGTAAACCCGACGCTCCTCTTCGAGTTGTTCATAGAGCATCCACGTCTCGTTCGGACTGGAAAAGAACTCGTGCAGCCAGGGATCCGCCAGCCAGCGCGGCATCCCCATCGGCAGGCACCAGCTCAGCCGATCCCACTCGATACCCTTGGCGATTTTCGCGCGCTTGGCGTCGTAATCCGCGCGGTACTTGGGCGTCAGCGCCGCCAACAGCGCGCTGGGGTCGCGGTCCTCGGGTGGTGTATTCGTGCGCCACAACCCCGACCAATCCGGTAAATCATCGCGAGTGTGTTGCGTCCCGCCATGGGCTTTCGCCTTCAGCGCCACATACTCATCCCATGAGTTCGCGTACTCACGCTCGTGCGAAGGCGCCGCGCTCGGTGCCGCCGCATGCGGAGGCGGCGGCTGGGCAATCGCCGGCGGCGATACGAAGACCACCGCGGCCGTGGCGAGGGCCGCCAGCCCGGACATCACCGCGATTCGACAGCTCCGCGTCACGGCCGCGGATCGCCCGAAATGGTCTTGCCGCTCGCCAGCTTGATGGACTGGATCACGCCGCCATCGGAACCATCTTTCAAGGGATTGATGGTGACGACTACATGGTCGCCCGCATTGACGTCGGTGAGCTTCCAACCCATGCGCAAGAGCAAGTTCGGGCTCGGTCCTTCGATGGCCCAACTCTTGACCTTGCCGTCCGAGGCCGAACCGAGCACGCGCAGCCAGGAGTGCGGATTGACCCACTCCATGCTCTTGACGGTGCCGTCGATCACCACGGTCTTACTGCGATCGAACATTGCAAACGAATGGTGAGCCGACGCCTGCCCCGCAACCGCCATGCCTAATGCGGTCGCCAAGGTGAGGGTCAGGGTCATACGAATCTTCATGAAGTCCCCCGGTGATTGTGTTGTGAAACTCGATCCATTAACTAAGTGACGATGTGCGTTCATTTGACGTCGTGATATATCTGCCGCCCTTCCGGGCTGACTTCGATGTTATTCACCTCGCAGACGTACTCGATCTGCTGCTCCTTGGTGCGGTTGAAGTACGACAGGAAGGTGAACGGCTTGGTGTAATTGACCGGATCGTTGATCTCGATCCTGTCGAGCAGAACATCCGGACTTTCACGCGTGAGGCGTTCGGTCAATTTCAACTGTGCGCTATGTGTCAACGCCCCGCCGGTGAGCGGCACGTCGGCACGGATGCCGACGGTTTCGATCACCAGCGTCTTACCGTCCCAATGACCGATTGAATGTCCCATGAAGCCCGGAACGAGTTGGTCCGGATGAGTGTCGTTCATGTAGATCGCGCGAAAGGTCCAGCTTTCCTCCAAAAGGATGGCGATGAAATCGGGGTTCTCGACGATGTGCATCGGATAAGGCGGCCCCATCATGTTGAAGGGCGTACCCGGCGGTAGGCACCGTGAAGACATGCCGGCATAAGGCTGTTCGGTTTCGTCGAATTTGCTGCGCTCGCGGTAGATTTTTTCGAACTCCGGCCGCAGCGGAATGACGGTGCCGTCGATGAGCGTCAGCGGTTTGCTGGGATCCCGATTATTGGGTGACGGCATCGCATTGCTACGCCTCCGGTCGATGAGCCACACGCCCGACAGATCGTCGGGCTCGCCCGGTGCCGCGTCCTGCACGGCGGACGGTACCGTAGTAGCCGGCTGAACCGGCGTCGGTGCCGAGATGGAAACGCCCGTCAACACAACGCAGGCACCCACGCTGAGCGCGCCTGGCACGTAACGCAGAAGCCTCGCTGCAAAGACATTGAGTCGATGGTTCATCAAGCCAAATCCCCCTCATGAAAATCCGTTTTACCCGGCGGACTTCGTCAATCCGCTCTCTGTCCCGCCGTGCCGGCGCGTCCACGGTCGCTCATCCTGTCAGAAACGAGCATCCACCGAAATACCCTCGGTCCGGAACATATCCTGGCTCAGTGTATTGGAGTAGAACACTCCGCCACCTCCGTTCCCCTGACCCGGCCCGATGTTGTCGGCGAAGTGCTTATCGAACAGATTGTTGACGTACAAGGTGACACGCCAATGCTCGTCCGCAGTCCCCACACCGGTGGCGAGATGGATGAGATTGACCTGGCCCTGAACCGACAGCGGATCCCGGGAATCGAAATGCACCGTGCTCTTGTAGGCATCGGTGGCCTGGAAAAATCCATTCATCTTCGAGCTGATCGGCGCTTCGTAGCGCGCGAGCAAACTGCTGGTCCAATCGGGTGCATTCACCAACGGAAAGCCGTTCAGATTTTGCGTGCTCGATGCCCCTGGCGTCGCGCCGGGAATGCAACCCTCAGCCTCGGTCTGCCCGGTGTAGCAGATGGCATTCGGGAAATCGGTGAAGCGCGCATGATTGTAGTTTACGCTGCCAGTCAGGCTGAACTCGCGCGTGACGCGCCAATTGGTGTCGAAATCGACTCCCCGGCTTTGCAGTGCCCCGGCGTTCACGGTCAGAATGGCGTAAGTAATCGGTGCGACTGCCGCGGTTTGGAAATTGGTGAATCGTTCCTCGTAGATGCTGATGTTGGCGGTCAAGCGTCTCTCGAACCACTGGGACTTCAAGCCCACCTCATAAGCTCTCGACGTTTCCGCGTGAACGATGCCGCCGCCGGACTCGGGGGTCACCTGCGATGCGCTGGTGAAGACGTTGTAGTTGAACCCGGGGCCCTTGTAACCCTTCGACGCGGTCGCATAAAACATGACATCCGGCAGGAATTGATACTCGAGCCCGGCGCGCCACGACACGTCGTTGTATTCGGTATGGCCACTGGTGCCGTAGACACCGAACGCCGAACCCGGATCGTTGAAGCCGGGAATGACGATGGGGTTATCCAGAAAGCCGCGGTTCAATCGGGAGTCGACACGATCGTGGGAGCCGCGTGCGCCCGCTGTGAAATGCAGCTTCTGAGTGACGTCGAATGTCAGTTCAGTGAAGGCCGCATAGTTGAGATTCTTCTGCGTGATGACGGTCGCATCGTTGACGTTCGGCAAGGGCGCGGCGACCACGCCGATATGGAAATCGTCGTTCATCCGGCGTGTGTAATAAAAGATACCGGCGACGTAACGGACCGGGCGGTCGGCAGGCGACGTGTAGCGGAACTCGCTGCTGAATTGCTTGTAAACCACGTCATCGATGTTGTAAGGCTGGGAGTAATAGGGATCGTCGCTGCCATAGTTCAAGAACGCGGTGTTGGACTCGTTGGTTCTATACGAGAGAATCGCCGTGAGGTTGCCCTCCCCCACGCCGTAGTCGGCCTGGAATGTATTGGCCGTAGAGCTCCATAGATCGAACGCGGGTTCCGACCCTGGATCGTGCGCTACCAGATTGGTGGGCGAGGGCACGACTCCCTCGGCGAGATTAAAAGCCTGGATGGCCGCCCCATTATTGAATGGACTGAAGTTCCCCGGTACGAACTGGCGAATGGTGGTGGCGGTGCCATTCTGATTGTGGCTCGTCCATTCACCGGTGTAATTGAACCGTAAGTCCTCGGTGGGATCCCAGAGAAATTTGAATCGCGCCCCCTCGCTGTCGCGGTCGTTGAATTTTCTGTCGAAGTTGACCTCATCGATGATGCCGGTGCGCTTGTATTTCCAAGCGCTGAGGCGCACTGCGGCGTTCTCCCCGATCGGCTCGTTCACCGTGCCGGAGAACTGCTCGTTTTGGAACGTCCCGTAAAACACCCGGGCGATCACTTCGGATTTATCGAGTTCGGGCGAGTTGGTGACGATATTGATGAGACCGGCGGACGCGTTTTTGCCGAACAACATTCCCTGCGGACCTTTCAAAGCCTCTACCCGCGAGATGTCGACGAGATCGGACAGTGAGGCCGAGACGCTCGCCAACGGCACCCCGTCGACTGCGATGCCGACGGACTGTTCGAGTCCGGATCCTCCAGCGATGGTGCCGACGCCGCGGATGGAAAAGACCGATCCGATGGGGAGGCCGTTCGAGCGGAACTCGACGCCCGGCATCAGTCGTCTGAGGTCCGCCGTGTCCGTCAATGTCGAATTCCGCAGAGTTTCCGCCGACAGCACGGACACCGATAGCGGCACCTGCTGTATGTTGACCGGCTGCTTGGTTGCGGTCACCACAATTTCATCGAGATCTTTTTCTTCTGTCGCGATCCCCGTGGATGGCGCCATCATCGTGTAAGCCAGCATGGTTCCTGTGATCCACGCAACGTACTTCTTCGAGTTCGTTCGCATGCTCCCCCCCGTTCGTCCTTGTTATCTTCCTTGGTCAAGCCTGTGTTGGCAGCGCAGCCGGCTGCCGCAATCATCATCCTCTTCGTCGGTTCGTCGTTTCGTCGGTTGGCTTTGGTCTCAGCGCGTTCGCAGAACCAAAGGCTATTGCCTACTTCTCCGTTCCATAAACCTGACGGCCTTCCGCATCCACCTGAATGTTGTTCTTCTCGCAGATGTACTCCATCTGTTTCTGAGTACTGCGGACAAAAATGGACTCGAAGGTGAATGGCTTGGTGTAATCCACCGGATCATTGATCTCGACCCTGTCGATCAACGTATCCGGATCGGGTCTGCTGAGCCGCTCGACCACGCTCATCTGGCTGCTATGCGGCAACCCGGAGCCGTTCAAACTGGTGTCGTCGCGCATGCCAATGGTCTCGATCACCAGGGTTTTACCGTCCCAATGGCCGATCGAATGTCCCATGAAACTTGGGATCAACTGGTCCGGGTGTTTTTCGTTCATGTAGACGGCACGAAACGTCCAACCCTCCTCCAGTAGGATCGCAATGAAGTCCGGTCGTTGCACGATGCGAATGGGATATGGCGGCCCCATCATGTTGTAGGGGGTGCCCGGGGGAAGGCATTTAGAAGTCGTTCCCGCGAAAGGACGAGTCGTTTGATTCATTTTGAGGCGCGCACGATAAAGCTTCTCGAACTCGGGCCGCAGCGGCACGACCTGCCCGTCGTTCAACGCGATCGGCTTGGTGGGATCCCCGCTTTCCACCCCGAAGTTTCCGCGTTTGAAATCGCGCACCCAATTACCGGACAAGTTGTCGGGCATGACCTGTGCTTGTGCTTGTGCTTGCGCCGGCATCGCAACACCCAAGGCGGCGACGACGACGAGCGCGCTCAACGCGAGCGACCAGACCGCGTCTCGGTAAAGCCCACGTAATTCAATCCGGGAGTCGACGCGATGGTCGCCTTCGAATTTTGATCCACTGCAAGAAACGGCATTCGTGTGATCCACGATATTCTGTCCTTAATGTATTCTCCCCGAATTAGTTTGTCGGCAATGCGCTAAGAATGTCAATCATTAACGGCAATCTTACATTTTTTTACAATTGTACTCTGGCGCCCGATGAGTCGGCGAGGATGCTGGGTAGGTGGACTCTGGACCGCAAGCCGTTTATTTTGCTGCAAACGAATGGTGCATCAGGAGTTGGCAGCTATGGATCGTGAATCAAAAGTCTTCGACCGTCGTTCGTTTCTGCTCGGCGTTGCGACTAGCTTTTCGCTCGTGTGCCTGCCGGTGTTTGCCGACGACGATCCGTACGCGGGGTCCGCCGAACGCAAACTCACGGATGCACAATGGAAGAAGAAATTATCTCCCGCCGCGTATTCGACAATGAGGCAGGGCGGCACCGAACCCAAGAATTCCAGTGCGCTCAACGAAGAGCACGGCGACGGCACATACGCGTGCGCGGGTTGTCAGCTACCCCTGTTTCGATCCGACGATAAGTTCGATGCGGGCACCGGATGGCCCAGCTTTTACAAGACAATCGATGGTGCCGTAGTCACCAAGCTGGATCATACCGAGGCTTCTGAGCGCACCGAATATCATTGCGCCCGATGTTTGAGTCATCAAGGTTATCTATTCGCCGACGGGCCGCAGCCTTGGGGTTTGCGTTATTCCAATAACGGCATTGCGTTGACGTTCATGAAATCGTAGAGCGTTTACTCTCGAGAATGAACGGGGCATACTCGGCAAAACGCGGATGTTGGTAGGACACCGCGCTTATTATAATTTAACGATGATAGTGCTGGCTTCGGGGTTGGGCTGACGAGCATGCGAAGCGGACACACCGCGACGCCGTAGCCGATCTCGGCCGTTGCAAGGAATGCATACAATGAAAATGAATCTTGTCCTGGCTGTGGGAATCGTGGTCTCGGCTGCCGTCACGCTGCATCCGTCCCCGGCACACACCGCTCCTTCGGTTGCAGGAGCCGACTTCAGCGGCGTTTGGGTATTGCTGCCGCAGCATCCACGAGGTTTCGATCCGGATGCGGGTCCCATGGAGAAACCGCCGCTGAAGGCAGAGTGGATGGAGGAGTGGAAGAAAACCCAAGAGCGAAAAAAAGCCGGCATGAAAATATGGGATCCGGCGGCCCATTGCCTGCCTCCCGGCATGCCGCACACCATGAACGGTAGTTACCCCATGGAAATTCTCATGACGCCCGGGCGGGTGACGGTGCTCACCGAACTCTTCAACGAGACTCGACGCATCTGGACCGATGGCCGCGGACATCCGCCGGCCGATGAATTGGAATACACCTTCATCGGAAATTCCATCGGTCACTGGCAGGGTAAAACTCTGCTCATCGACACGATCGGTACTCGACCGGACTCGGTCATTGATGTCGGCGCCATACCGCAAAGCGATCAGATGCACATCACCGAACGTGTGCAGCTCGCCGGTAAAGATCAGCTGGACTGGACCATCACCCTCGATGATCCGGTGGTTTTGGCGCAGCCTTGGACCGTGACGAAACACTTCAATCGCGCGCCGCCCGACGAGAAGGTACGGGAGTATGTCTGTGCCGAAAACGTCCAGCACGATACCTACGCGCCGAGCCCGGACGATGCCAAATACGAGCACTTCGATCCGCGCCTGAAGACACACCAATAACAAACCGGCTGGGTATTTTTTTTCAGGGGAGTACTAATGCAACGTGCAACGGCCATCGGGGCCTTATTGATCGGCGTAGCGATCACCGCGGCGCGTGCCGCACCGCCCACCGACGTACCGCCGGAGGTGCTCAGATATGTGCCCGTCGAGCAGCCGACACATGTTTCGGCCATTGCACATGTAGTCGCCGCCGGGGCGCAATGGCAAACCGTCTTCGCTTCCGTCGAACTCCAAGATGGCATTGTCGGCGCGCCGGACGGCGGCATATTGATCGCCCAGCAGGACAGCAACACCGTTCGTAAGATCGATGCCAACGGCGTCGAAACTCTGTATGCGAGCGACACGCACGGGTCGGGTGCGCTCGGCATGGGTAGCGATGGAAGATTGTGGGCGGTGCAACGCACCGCCGACAAAGCGGTTTCAATCCTCGCTCCGGAATACCATGTGATCGCCGCGAGCCTGCCTGACGGCCGGCCGCTCGGTCGACTCAGCGATCTCGTCGTCGACTTAAAAGGCGGCGCCTATATCAGCGGCGCGTTCTATTACGTGCGGCCGGACGGCGGCATCGTGACGCTACCCGACCAGGATATTCAGACGAACGGCATCGAGCTGAGCCCGGACGGTAAAACCCTGTACGTCACCAACGAAACCGAGCTCATCGCCTTCGATGTTGCGGCGGATGGCTCAACCAGCAATCGGCGTATCTTCGGCAGTCTGCAGGGCGATAAGAGTGCCGACGGTATGGGAATCGACGCCGCGGGCCGCGTGTACGTCTGCGCCGCCACCGGCATTCACGTGATTTCCCCACAAGGCGTTCCTCTGGGGGTCATCCCGACTTCGACGCATCCCACCAGCGTCGCCTTTGCAGGCCCCGGCAAGAAGACGCTCTACGTGGTCGAAGCGGGTGCGCTCAAGAGCGACGGCAAGATTCTGACGCCGGCGGAAGGGTCTACGCGCACGGCACGCACGCTTTACAAACTCCAAATGATCGCCGAAGGCTTCAAAGGTCGCGGAAAATAAAAAACCCCCACCGGCTTTCACCAATGGGGGTTACTTTTACATCAAATCAAGAGCCTGGCAGTGACCTACTTTCACATCGACAAAGTCGACACTAGCATCGGCGCAGAGCGTTTTCACTTCCGAGTTCGAAAAGGGATCGGGTG
>CAZZXZ010000124.1:0-10509 GCA_964658135.1 uncultured Acetobacteraceae bacterium
CCGTGGCACCCCCGGGCAGATGCACCACGGCGCCCGGCCGTAAACCCTTGCTGGCGCGCACCTGCACCAAGGCCGTGGTCGCATCGAGCGCCCTTTCGAGCAATATCTCGATTTTTCCGCCGCTCTCTTTGACACCGTGGACGCGTGCAGGTACCACGCGGGTATCGTTGAAAACCAGCAGATCCTGGTCCGTGAGCAGCGTCGCAAGGTCCCGGAACTGCAGATCCTCGAGCAAATTGCGGGTGCCATCGAGTGCCAACAACCGGCTGGCGGAACGCTCCGCGGTCGGACGCTGCGCAATCAATTCTTTCGGCAATTCAAAATTAAAGTCGGTCCGGCGCAGCATCGAAGCAATACTACCAAGCGCGGCAATCGCATATACTGTTTGATCTGGCATGCCCGGATGGCGGAACTGGTAGACGCGCCGGACTCAAAATCCGGTGGTGGTGACACCGTGTGGGTTCGATTCCCTCTCCGGGCACCAGAACTTAATTTATGGATACGCTTTGAATTTCTGCAGTCACTGCGGCTCGGCCGTCATATCAAAGATCCCGGACGGGGATCACCTTCCGCGCTTCGTATGCACGAAGTGCGGCATGGTTCACTACAAAAATCCCTTGCTGGTTTTGGGGTGCGTACCCATGTGGGAGGATAAAATCCTGCTCTGCCGCCGCGCCATCGAGCCACGCCTGGGCTTTTGGACAGTACCTGCGGGATTCATGGAAAATGGCGAGACCATGCAAAACGCCGCGGCGCGCGAGTGCCAGGAAGAAGCGCTCGCGACGGTGAAGATCGGCTCCCTGCTGGCCATCGTCAACGTTACGCACGCCGGCCAGGTGCACGTCATGTTCCGTGCGAGCATGATAACGCCCGAATTCGGCGCCGGGACCGAAAGTCTCGAGGTGGGCCTCTATACCGAAGCCGAGATACCGTGGAACGATTTGGCGTTTCCGAGCGGCGAATTTACACTGCGAAAGTTTTATGCGGATCGCGCCGCGGGCCGCGAGGATCATCACTTCGCGGAGCTCACGCGCCCGTTGAAGCTTTAACGTTGCGGCGGGTCGCCTGCCGCATTTCACTGATTTAATAAGAAGGGTAAGTCATGGCGTTCGTGGTCACCGAAAGCTGCATCAAATGCAAGTACATGGACTGTGTGGAAGTCTGCCCGGTCGACTGTTTTCACGAAGGGCCGAATTTCCTCGTCATCGATCCCGATGAGTGCATCGACTGCACGCTCTGCGAACCCGAATGTCCCGTCGAAGCCATCTATTCGGAGGAAGAGATACCGACCGGGCAGGAAGATTTCAAGCAGATGAATGCGGACCTCGCTAAGAAATGGCCCGTCATCAGCGAGAAGAAACCGCCTCCCGCCGACGCCAAGCAATGGGACGGCGTCAAGGAAAAACGTCAGTTACTGGAACGTTAACCGGACTGCTTTCCCGATTGTAGCTGCTTGATCTCCTCGACCAGATCGTGCGGCGGCATGTAGCCGTTGATGTAGCCACCATTTTCCGTGACGATCGCAGGCGTGCCGCGTACGCCGATGCTCTGCCCCAGCGCGTACTCGCGTGCCACCGGATTCTGTGGACATTTTTTACTGATGTCGACAGCGCCGCCCGCCTTCGCGCGTGTCAGCGCCTCGTTGCGATCGGCGGCGCACCACACCGCTTCGGCCTTGCGCCAGCTGTCCGTATCGGGACCGGTACGCGGATAGAACATGTACCGCACGCGCACGCCAAGCTTGTTGAGTTCGGCCATCTGGCTGTGCAGCTTGCGGCAGTATTGACAGTCGACGTCCGTGAACACCGTGATGGTGTAGAGCGGATTTTTCGGCGAAAAAATGAGCATCTGCGACTCGGGCACCGAATTGACCAGCGCCGCCCGAGCCTTGGTGCGCTGCGTCTCCGTGAGATTCTCGCGCGTGCGCATGTCGTACAGATTGCCGTCGAGAAAGAACTTGCCGTCAGCCGTGAGATAACTCACGTCGGCGCCTTGCGAGAGTTCGTAGATGCCCGCGATGGGCGATGGCCGCAAGTCGTCGATCTTGGATCCGGCCGGCAGCAGCTTGATGAGCGCCACGCGCGGATCGACCGGCTCGCCTGCCGCGAAAGTCCGCGCACCGAAACTGCACGCTCCCAATCCGAAGAGCACGACGGTGAGAACTTTAACCATGCAGACGCTCCGGCGGACTCGGTGCCGGATTATAACAGAGGCATACCGGGCCTGCGCCGCCGGCACGGCCGCGTTACCCGCGCGGGTGGTGTTGCTGATGCAACTCCTTCAAACGTTCGCGCGCGACGTGCGTGTAGATTTGCGTGGTCGACAAATCGCTGTGGCCCAGGAGCATCTGCACCACGCGCAGATCCGCGCCGTGGTTCAGCAGATGGGTGGCGAACGCGTGTCGCAAAGTGTGCGGCGACAGTTCCTTGTCGACGCCCGCCTTTTTCGAGTAGCGCTTGATGATGTGCCAGAACGCCTGACGTGTCATGCGGTCGCCGCGCCGCGTTGGGAATAAATAATCCGTCTGCCGTTCCAGCAAGATTTCCACGCGTGGACCTTGCATGAATTGTTGCACCCATTTGACCGCTTCGTCGCCGAGCGGAATCAGACGCTCGCGATTGCCCTTGCCGACCACGCGGATCACGCCCTGATTGAGGTTCACTTGATTGTGCTTGAGGCTGACGAGTTCCGACACGCGCAGCCCGGTCGCATACAACACCTCGAGCATGGTGCGGTCACGATGCCCGAGCGGATCGGAGACGGTGGGTGCCTCGAGTAACGAGTCGACTTCGGCTTCGGTCAGCGACTTCGGCAACGAGCGGCCGATTTTGGGCATTGCGATCTGTGCGGTCGGATCGATCTCGATCATTCCCTCGCGCACCATGAAACGGTAGAAACGCCGAAAACTCGATAGCTGCCGTGCGGTCGAGCGCGGCCGCGAGCCGCCTTCGACACGTCCCGCGATGAAGCCCAGCAATTCGACGCGCGTCGCCTTCAACAACGCGCTGTCGCGCTCTTCCAACCAACGTGCCAGGGCCGTCAGGTCGGCGCGGTAGGCCGCCAATGTGTTCGCCGAGAGGCCGCGCTCCATCCATACCGCATCGAGAAACCGTTGCAACGCAGGGTCTGCCGCCTCGCGCGCTGGAATTTCCTCAGCGCCGGATGTGCGTGTATAAACCGTCCGTTTGAGAGCCGTCGCCATATGTTCCCGTATGAGCATCGCACTACGTAGGGAGGTACGAGTTTGTATCGCGAGTATGCGAGCGGTGGTTGCGGGTCGGCGTGATTGGTCTCACAGTAACTGTAAGTATTAACATAAGGAGAACCAGATCACAGATTTTCTCTACACGACCTATTGCACCAGCGTCTTTCTGCTGCTCGGCATGATGACATTGATCGCCAATCTGTTCGTGCCGACACTGCGCACACGGCGCCGCATCGCCGGGATGTTTGCGCGGGCATTTTTGCGCGCGGCGCGCATTCCGCTCACGGTCACCGGTATCGACAAATTACCGCATACCCCGTGCATCGTGGTGGCGAATCACGCGAGCTACATCGACGGCATCATCGCGATCGCCGCGTTACCACCCGACTTTGCCTTCGTGATCAAAAAGGAGATGGTGCACGTGCCCTTCGCGGGGTTGCTGTTGCGCCGGCTGGGGTCCGAATTCGTCGAGCGCGCCGACCGTCACAAGAGCGCGAACGATGCCCGGCGCGTCTTGCGCCTGGCGGCCACCGGCCAATCGCTGATGTTCTTCCCGGAGGGCATGTTCGATGAGCGCAGACAGATCAGTCGTTTTTTGGGCGGCGCCTTCGCCATCGCAACTCGCTCCGCCATGCCGGTGGTCGCTGTGGCGATGCACGGCACGCGAGCGGTCCTGCCGCCCGGCGGCGCGCGACTGCATCGCGGCCGGATTCGCGTCGACGTGCTCGCCGTTCTCGACCCCGCCGGCGCGCGCCAGCGCAGCCGGGAATTGATCGCCGCGGCGGTGGGCGAACCGCTCGCGCCCTAGCCCGGCGCACAAGCGAGCTATAATAGTGGGCTATCTCCCCTAAGACCGAGAGTTGCCATGAGCCCAGATCCCGTCGTCATCCTGTCTGCCCGTCGTACCGCGGTCGGTGCTTTTCAAGGCGTCTTCGCGCCCGTCACCGCACCGCAACTAGGCGCGGTCGCCATCAAAGCCGCCATCGCCGATGCGGGGATCGACGCCGGCGCCATCGATGAAGTCATCATGGGCTGCGTGCTGACGGCCGGCCTCGGCCAAGCGCCTGCCCGCCAGGCGGCGTTGGGCGCCGGTGTGCCGACCAGCGTTCCCACCACCACGGTCAACAAAATGTGCGGCTCGGCCATGCGCGCGGTCATGCTCGCCGCCGATCAACTGCTCGCCGGCTCCGCCACGCTGATGGTGGCCGGCGGCCTGGAATCCATGACCAACTCGCCCTATCTGCTGCCCAAGGCTCGGGCGGGCTATCGGATGGGCAACCAGGAAGTGCTCGATCACATGTTCTTCGATGGCCTGCAGAGCCCCTGGGATGGCCAGCTGATGGGCTGCTTCGCGGAAGCCACCTCCGGCAAGTACGAGTTCTCGCGACAAGCCCAGGACGACTTTGCCCGCGAGTCGGTGCGTCGCGCCAAGGCGGCCATCGCCGCCGGCAACTTTGCGGCCGAAGTGGCACCGATGACGGTCAAGACCCGCAAAGGCGACGTCGTCATCGATACCGATGAAACCCCCTCGACCCTCGACGTCTCGAAAGTAGCCACGCTCAAACCTGCCTTCAAGAAAGACGGTACGGTGACGGCCGCCAGCTCGGCCAGCATTTCCGACGGCGCCGCGGCCCTGGTTTTGACGCGCGAGTCCGTGGCGCGCGACAAGGGCTGGCGACCGATGGCCCGCATCCTCGGCTATTCCAGTTATGCTAGGGAGCCTGAGTGGTTCACGCTCGCCCCCGTCGGCGCCATCAAGAAATTGCTGATGCAGCTGAATTGGACGGCGGCCGACGTCGATCTGTACGAGATCAACGAGGCTTTCGCCGTGGTGACCATGGCGGCGACGAAAGACCTGGGGCTCGATCCCGCCAGAGTCAACGTCCACGGTGGCGCGTGCGCCCTCGGTCACCCCATCGGCGCGACCGGCGCGCGTCTCTTGACGACGTTGATCTACGCGCTCAAGCAACACGGCAAGAAACGCGGCATCGCCGCTCTGTGCATCGGCGGCGGCGAAGCCACCGCGATGGCCGTCGAATTGCTCGACTGAAGCGAAGATCTACACGGAAGCTACTTTGTGCTCTACTACGCCGCCGTTTTAGGGGGAGTTCGATGAACGATAGTCCGCGCGATGTGATGGAGTATGACGTTGCGATCGTCGGCGCGGGTCCTGCGGGTCTCGCGTGTGCGATCCGGCTCAAGCAGTTGAATCCGGCGGTCACCGTGTGCGTCCTCGAAAAGGCGGCGAGCCTCGGCGCGCACTCGTTGTCGGGTGCGGTGATCGAACCGGGACCGCTCGACGAATTACTGCCGCGGTGGCGCGACGCCCCGCCCGCCGTGTGCGTACCGGCATCGCGCGACGAATTTTTGTTCATGACGCGCACCAAGCGCTACAAACTGCCCACTCCGCCGCAGATGGCGAACCACGGCAATTTCATCCTCTCGCTGGGTCAGCTGGTGCCGCTGTTGGGCGCCGAAGCGGAAAAGCTCGGCGTCGATGTCTTTCCCGGCTTTGCCGCTGCGGAAGCGCTCTTCGACGCGAGCGGTGCCGTCAAAGGGATTCGCATCGGCGACATGGGCGTCGAAAAGAACGGGATCCACGGCCCGAATTTTGCGCTCGGTCCGGAGATCCATGCCAAAACGACCATGCTGTGCGAAGGCTGTCGTGGCAGCACCTCGAAACAACTCATCAAACGCTTCGAACTCGATGCCGGCAGCTCGCCGCAGACTTATGGACTGGGTTTCAAGGAACTGTGGCAGTTACCGCCCGGCCGCGCCCAGCCCGGTCTGGTGCAACACACCTTGGGCTGGCCGCTCGACACCGACACTTACGGAGGAAGTTTCCTCTACCACTTGAACCACGACCGGGTGTACGTGGGTTTCGTGGTGGGCTTGGACTACAAGGATCCCCGCTTCAAACCCTTCGAGGCGTTCCAACAATGGAAAAACCACCCCGACATCAAGGCGCTGTTGGAAGGCGGCGAGATTCTCGCCGGGGGTGCCCGCACTCTCATCGAAGGCGGTTATCAGTCGATGCCCAAGTTGGAGATGCCCGGAGCGATGTTGGTCGGCGACGCCGGCGGTACGCTCAACAATCCCAAGATCAAGGGCATTCATCAAGCCATCCGTTCAGGCATGCTGGCTGCCGCTCACTACACCGAGAATGGTTCGAGCGCGGGCTTCGATCGACGCTGGCGCGAATCGCCCGGCGGCAGGGAACTTCACAAGGTGCGCAACATCCGTCCGGGCTTCAATCGCGGGCTGTGGTGGGGGCTGGCCAACGCGGCCCTCGAAACGCTGACCGCCGGTAAGCTGCCCTGGACGCTGCGCAACCACGCCGATGCAAAGTCCTTGCGCCATCTCGACGCGTACACCTCGCCCGATCGCGAATGGGGCGAGCGCCAATTGCCGCCGCGCGATCGCGTCGCCTCGGTGTTTTTCGCGGCGACCACGCACGACGAAAATCAGCCCGTGCATCTGCACGTGGCCGACACGACGGTGTGCGCCACCCGCTGTGCCACCGAGTTCGGCAATCCATGCACCAACTTTTGCCCGGCCAACGTGTATGAAATGATCGCCGACGGCGCAGGTGGGAAAAGGCTGCAGATCAACGCGTCGAACTGCGTGCATTGCAAGGCCTGCGACATCAAGGAACCCTATACGGACCAGATTACCTGGGTGGTTCCCGAGGGCGGTTCGGGCCCGAATTATCAAAGTTTGTAGGGCGCTATTTCAAGCAGGCCCGACAATTCGCAGACTCCCGACACGGCCACGGTCAGCGCGCGCCTGAGCGCAGAGATCGCCGTAGGGCGATTGCAATTCGATCCAGCGCAGCACGACGCCGCCGTCCGTTTGGACCTCTTGAGCGAGAGCTTGCAGGCCCGGACTCCCACCCTCGCCCGGCGCCTGCGCGCTCGTCTGTCGCGGCGCACACGCGGTGCCCGCGGCGCGCCGCTGCGCGGCTTGTATCTGTGGGGTGGCGTCGGCCGCGGCAAAACGCTGCTGATGGATTTATTTTTTGCCTCGCTCGAAGGCCGCCGGCTTGCCGAGCGCAATCATTTTTACCATTTCATGCGCGACGTGCATGCCGAATTGGGCCGCATCAAACAGCACGCGCAGCCACTCGACATCGTTGCTCGCCGCATCGCCGCCCGCACTCGCGTGATCTGTCTCGATGAGCTCTTCGTCACCGACATCGCGGATGCCATGCTGCTCGCCGGTCTGTTCGAAGGTTTGTTCCGCCGCGGCGTGACCTTGGTGACCACGTCGAA
Organism: uncultured Acetobacteraceae bacterium; assembly: GCA_964658135.1. Taxonomy (GTDB): domain Bacteria; phylum Pseudomonadota; class Gammaproteobacteria; order Steroidobacterales; family Steroidobacteraceae; genus Bog-1198. The sequence continues at coordinate 7,477 of CAZZXZ010000124.1, forward strand.
TCTCGCACCGCAGGATCTGTACAAAGACGGTCTGCAGCGTCAGCGCTTCCTGCCTGCCATCGAGTTGATACGTCGCCATGTCGACGTCCTGCATCTGGACGGCGGCACCGATTATCGACTGCGACTGCTGGAATTGGCGCCCACCTACCTCGACGCCACGCGTGCCGACACGGCTGCCGCGCTGCGGCAACGCTTCGACGACCTCTCGCCCGGCGGTGCGAGCGGCCCGTCGAACTTGGCGCTCGAGGGACGCAGCCTGCCCATCGTCGACTCGAGCGCGGGCATGGTGTGGTTCGACTTTGACGTGCTGTGCAAGGGCCCGCGCAGTCAAAACGACTACATCGAATTGGCGCGGCTCTATCACACAGTTTTCATCGCCGGCATTCCGGTCTTCGAGCGCCAGGACGACGACGCGGCGCGCCGTTTCATCATGGCCGTCGACGAGTTCTACGACCGCGGCGTCAAGCTCGTGGTGTCGGCGGCGGCGAGCCCCGTCGAGCTGTATCGCGGCGAGCGCCTGCGGTTTACCTTCGAACGCGCCGCAAGCCGTCTGATCGAGATGCAGACCCACGCCTATCTGGCCGGCGAGCATCGTCCGTGACCTGCCGCGCGAGTCCATGACGCGCTCCGCTACCGCGAGCACCGCGGGGCCGGCCCTGGCATAATTCGCGCATGCCGCAGGTCGCTCAATTCCAGATCGCTCACCGACAAATACTCGATGCCGGGGGACGACTGGTGGCGCCGTTGCCGCACTTCGCCGAGGGCTTGCCCGAGGTCGTGAAGATGTACGAAGCCATGACGCGCGTGCGGGTGTTCGATGCCAAGGCGGTCAATCTGCAGAGAACCGGACGGCTCGGCACTTATCCCTCGTCGTTGGGCCATGAGGCCACCCACGTCGGCATCGGCGCCGCCATGCGGCCGGAGGACGTGCTGGCGCCCGTTTACCGCGAATACGGTACTCAGTTGTGGCGCGGTGTGACCATGACGGAAATTTTATTGTATTGGGGGGGCGACGGACGCGGCAACGACTTCGCCGGACCGCGCGACGACTTTGCTTGGTGTGTTCCCATCGCCACTCAGACGTTGCATGCAGCCGGCGCCGCCATGGCCTTCAAGATCCGCCGCGAAGCGCGGTGTGCGCTGGCCTACATCGGCGATGGGGGCACCTCGGAGGGCGCCTTCTACGAAGCGCTCAACGTGGCTGGTGCGCGTGCGCTGCCGGTGGTGTTCGTGATCGTCAACAACGGCTGGGCCATTTCGGTTCCGGTGGCATCGCAAACCGCAGCGCAGACTCTGGCACAGAAAGCGGTGGCCGCCGGCATCCCCGGCGTGCAGGTCGACGGCAACGATATTTTCGCCGTGCGTGACGTGGTGAGCGAGGCGCTCGAGCATGCGCGGCGCGGCGGCGGGCCTTGCCTGATCGAGGCACTCACGTATCGATTGAGCGATCACACCACGGCGGATGACGCCAGCCGATACCGGCCCGCGAGCGAAGTGACGCGGGCGTGGGCGGTCGAACCCATGATTCGCATCCGCGAGTACTTGGTGCGCGCCGGTGCGTGGAACGACTCCCGGGAACGCGCGCTGCTCGACAGCTGCGCGCGCGACGTCGATGCGGCCGTCGGCGAATATTTGCGCACCGCACAACCCACCACCGATGCCATGTTCGACCATCTGTTTGCCGAACCGCCGGCGCAACTCGTCGAACAGCGCGCGGCGGCCCGGCGCTACGCCTCGAAACCCAGCGATCGATAGTGGCGAAAATCACCATGGTCGAGGCCATCGCCATGGCGCATGGCTGGGAAATGCAGCATGACGACGCAGTCGTCGTCATCGGCCAGGACGTTGGTGCGAACGGTGGCGTGTTCCGCGCAACGACCGGGTTGCAGGCGCGTTTTGGTGCCGATCGCGTGCAGGACACGCCGCTTGCGGAGGCCGCCATTGCCGGCATGTCGGTGGGCATGGCCACCCACGGGCTGAAGCCGGTGGCGGAAATCCAGTTCATGGGTTTCATGTACCCGGCACTCGATCAAATCATCAATCACATGACCCGGATGCGCTATCGCACGCGCGGACGCCTGTCCTGCCCGGTGGTGATGCGCATGCCTCACGGCGGCGGCATTCACGCACCCGAACACCATTCGGAAAGTACCGAGAGCTTGCTATGCCACATTCCGGGAATGCGCGTCGTCTGCCCCTCCTCGCCCGCGCGTGCGTATGGATTATTGTTGGCCGCCATACGCGATCCTGACCCGGTGATGTTTCTCGAGCCCGTGCGCTTGTATCGCGCGCTGCGTCAGGACGTGACGGACGACGGCCACGCGCTGCCGCTCGATCGGTGCTTCGTGTTGCGCGAGGGCGGCGACGTCACCATCGTCACCTGGGGTGCGATGACCCTCGAAACCCTGCGCGCGGCGGCCGAACTCGATGCCCGCGGGATCGCCGCGGAGATCATCGATCTGGCTACCTTGAGTCCCATCGATGCGGAAACCATCTTGGACTCGGTGGCGAAAACCGGACGTCTGGTCATCGTTCACGAAGCTGCGCGCAATGTGGGAGTCGGCGCGGAAATAGCCGCCATCGTCGCCGAGCACGGTTTGTACGATTTGCTCGCACCGATTCGCCGCGTCACCGGTTTCGACACCATCATGCCGTTGTTCCGTCTCGAGCACGACTACATACCGAGCGTGCAACGGATCGTCGACGCGGTGCAGCTCACGCTGGCCGATTGAGACGACGATACGCGATGAGCACATTCAAACTACCCGATTTGGGCGAAGGGCTGACCGAAGCGGAAATCGTCGAATGGCACGTCGGCGTCGGCGATCACGTCCGCGTCGATCAACCCATGGTGTCGATGGAAACGGCGAAAGCCGTGGTCGAGCTGCCCGCGCCCTGCAGCGGCACCGTCACCGCCTTGCACGGAGCGGTCGGCGACATCATCGCCACGGGCGCAGCGCTCATCGATTTCGATTCCGGCACCGTGGTGGGCACAATGCCCGGGGCGGGCGGCGCCGACGTCATCTTCGACTC
>CAZZXZ010000125.1:0-10015 GCA_964658135.1 uncultured Acetobacteraceae bacterium
ATTGCTGAACTCATGTGCGTCTGTCCTGATGCAGTTACCAGTGCTTATCGGCCTGCTCCGTCAGGACTTAAGCAAGACCGATGCCAAGCGTCACGCCACATCGTCCACCAACAAACCCGACACGCCCACGCTGCGGGCCAGATCGGGAAATTCGGACACCGAGAACTCCTCCAGCACGGCGCCGTTGGCAGGGTTTATCTGCTGGATCAAGGTGTTGTTGGATGCCGGATCGACCCGGTATTGATCGGGGCGGCCCGAATTATTCAGAAATTTATTGAGTGAGGCGACTTGCGACTGCACGGTCGTGTTGCGTTGCGACACTTTATTGGCAGTCGTGGCTGTGGCGGCCGCTGGAGTGGCGGTAGCCGGACTCGAGGCTGGGGCCGCTGTGCTGCCGCCCGCCGGCACAAGTTTGCCGTTGCTCGATTGAAAACTGGCTGTCGTTGCTGCATTACTTCCGTGCACTAGAGACGCACCCGAGATCTGTCCGGGGCTTCCGTCGCTTGCCATGGTTCTAACCTTCCTTGCGCTACGCTAAATGGTCACCATTCTCGCTGTTACTCTCATTCGTATCCGGTTTCCGAATCTCAAAGCCCGGGCGCTTGCGCGCCCAGGCTTCGACGTCCACCTTTGCTTCTCGAAGTGTCGGCAATTACGACAAAAGCTTGAGAATCAATTGCGGTTCTTGGTTGGCTTGCGCCAACACCGAGATACCGGCCTGTTCCAGCACCTGAGACTTGGTCAAATTCGCCGTTTCCTGCGCGAAGTTCGCATCCTGGATGGTGCTGCGCGACTGGGTCAAATTCTGACTGGTCGAGGTCAGGTTGTTCACCGCCGCCGTGAACCGGTTTTGAATCGACCCCAAAGTGCTCTGCAAGGAACTGACCGCCGCCAGCGCGGAATCCACCGAATTGATGGTCGAATTGGCGCCCTCCACCGTATCGACGTTCTGCGTCGCCAGCGTGCCCGTGCTCGCCGAGATCGTGCCTGCGACCAAACCGGCACCCGCCGTGTTCGCGGCTGTCCCGCCGACGGTGATGGCCGAAGCGGACGACAAGGTCAGATTGCCATAAGTGGTGACCGGAGCTGCCGTTGTACCGGCGACGGACGCCGCAACGCCTTCGGCCGCTGCCGTACCGGTGGTGGCTTGGCTGACCGTGATGTTGCTGCCGTCGGTGGCCGAGAGCACCAGTTGACCGGCGGTGCCGGTGGCGCTGCTCTCCGACGCGGTGACGCCGGTTTGTGCGGAGACCGCATTGATCGCGGTTTCCACCTGAGCCTGCGTCACGGTACCGCCGGTGGCGAGCGCTTCGCCGCCCGTGCCGAACACGTTGATGCCGTTGATGGTCAGCGAGTAGCTGCCCGCGGCGGTGGCCGTGACGGTGGTGAAGGCCGACGGTGCGGTGGTCGTGGTGGCGGTGGCCGTGAGGCCGGTGACGCCGGCCGAATTGATGGCCTGCGCGACGGCGTACGCGGAACCCGCGGTTTGTCCCTGGTTACCCGTGCCGGCGACGCTGGCGCCGATGGCCTTGGCCGTGCCGTTGCCCACTTGCAGGGTTAAATCGCCGGTGGCGAGCGCCGTGCCCGACACCGCCGTACCGGCGCTCGAGGCATACTGGCCGATCTGATCGCCGCGCACGCCCTGCGATAAGTTGATCGAAATGGTATCGCCCACGTTGGCGCCGACCTGGTAGGTCTGCGTTCCGGCGCTGCCGTCGAGCACGTTGGCGCCGTTGAAACTGGTCTGCGAGGCGATCTGGGTAATTTCGGAAATCTGCTGCTGCACCTGGCTGTTGAGCGCGGCGCGGTCGGAGGCGCTGTTCGAGCCGTTGGCGGCTTCGACGGCGAGCGTGCGGATGCTCTGCAGATTGTTGACGATGGTCGACAATGCGCCACCGGCGGTCTGCGCTTCCGAGACGGCGTCGTTCGCGTTGTTGATGGCCTGATTGGTGCCGTTCACCTGCGTGGTGAACTGCTGACTGATCGCCAGACCGGCGGCGTCGTCGGCGGCGGTGTTGATGCGAAGACCGGACGACAAGCGGGTCAAGGACTGCGACAACAGAGCCTGTGAACCGGACAAATTGTTCTGCGCTGTGAGCGAATCGATATTCGTATTGAGTGTTAATGCCATGTTCGAAGACTCCTGAAAAGTTGGATCACCGGCCCCTCTAGGCCCAAGTTAGGTTGTGTTCACTTCACCCGCCGAGCGGGCGGACCGGTGAGCACACGCAAGGAGGTTATCGGTGCGCCCCCGGCATTCTTGAGCGGCAAATTCTCCAGCATCCATCAGCCACCGCGAGCGACGCCGGCCGCGCGCGCCGGATGCGCCGGCGTCCCATGTTAAACTTGCGCCATGTCGTCGATCGCGCCGGGCACCCCGGATGAAACTGCGTTGCTCTCCCTGGTCGCGCAACGGCAGACCGGCGCAGCGCTGAACGCGGCACGCGCATTGACCGAGAATTTTCCACAGCGCGCATTCGGCTGGAAGGTGTTGGGTGCCTTGTTGTGGGCCGTCGGCTCCCCGCAGGAAGCGGTGCAGGCCATGGAGGCTGCCGTTCGATTGACACCCGATGATGCAGAGGCGAATTGCAATCTCGGCACCACGCTGGCGAAGCTGCAGCGTTTCGACGGCGCGCATTTTTATCTGGGGCGCGCGATAGCTCTCGAGCCGACCTCCGCAGCCGCGCACTATCGGCGCGGCATGGCGTACGACATGCAAGGCCGCTATGCCGATGCGGAAGCGAGCATCCGGTGCGCGCTGTCGCTGCGCTCCGGATCGTTGACCGGCGACGACGAATTGGGGCTGTCCAATTTGCTGTTCATGTTGAGCCACAATCCGCACATCGATGCCGGGGCATTGTTCGCCGAGCATCGTCAGGTTGGCGAGTTGCTCGAAGCGGCGCATCACGCCGTGCAGCCGCGACCCGGTGATTCGTTCGACCCTGATCGATGTCTGCGCGTGGGCATCGTGTCCGGCGATTTCAACGATCACGCCGTCGCGAGTTTCTGCGAACCCGTGTTGGAGCATCTCGGCGCCAGCCGCGGTCTCGATCTGCACGCCTATTACAACAAAGATTCGGCGGATGACACCACTCGCAGACTGCGAACGTATTTTCACCGTTGGAACGTCGTCGCCGACAGATCGGACGAACAGCTGGCACAGAGCATCCGCGACGACCACATCGACATCTTGATCGATCTGTCGGGCCACACGGCGCTGAATCGCCTGGGTGTCTTCGCCCGCAGACCGGCGCCGCTGCAGGTGAGTTGGCTCGGCTACGTCGGCACCACCGGTCTGCGCGCGATGGATTACTACCTGTCGGATCGGCATTTCCTGCCGCACGACGAATTTCAGGCTCAGTTCACCGAACGACTCGTACATCTGCCTGCTGCCGCCGCGTTTCTTCCCCATGCCGCGAGTCCGCCCGTCAACAAGTTGCCGGCCATCGATGCGGGTACGGTGACGTTCGGCAGCTTCAATCGACTGGGTAAAATCAACGGGCGCACCCTGGAACGCTGGGCGCGGCTGCTGCGGGCCGTGCCGGGTGCGCGCATGTTGCTGGGTGGAATAGCCGAGGGCCAGGAACGTGCGTCGCTGCTCGATCGCTTCGCGGCCTGCGGCATTGCCGGCGACCGCATCGTCTTGCATGCGCGTGCGCCAATGGATGTGTACCTGGCGCTCCACCATCGGGTGGATCTGTGCCTCGACACGCAACCCTGGACCGGCGGAGCGACGACGAATCACGCGCTGTGGATGGGCGTACCCACCCTGACCCTCACGGGAACGACCCCCGCATCGCGCTTGAGTGCAGCGCTGCTCGGCCAGGTCGGGTTGACGGCATTCATCGCCCACGACGACGAACAATTTCTCGAGCTCGGCGTGTATTGGGCGACTCATCTGCGCGAGTTGGCGGCGGTGCGCTCCTCGTTGCGCGACCGCTGCGCACGCTCGCCGGCCCGCCAGCCGGCCATCATCGCCCGCGCCCTCGAAAGCGCATTGCGGGTCATGTGGACTCGCCGGTGCGCAGGTCTCCCGCCGCAGTTCTTCGCCATCGAGGAACTGCTAGAATTCCCAGCATGAAATCCGTTCGCCGCCAGAGCCCGAAAGTGGGTTTCGTCAGTCTAGGGTGCCCCAAGGCATTGGTCGACTCGGAACGCATTCTCACGCGGCTGCGCGCCGAAGGCTACGAAGTCGCGCCGAGTTACCAGGCCGCCGATCTGGTCATCGTCAACACTTGCGGCTTCATCGATGCCGCGGTCGACGAATCGCTCGATGCCATCGGCGAAGCATTGGCCGAAAATGGCAAGGTGATCGTTACCGGCTGTCTGGGCGCGCAGCCACAGAAAATTCTGGCGCGGCATCCTCAGGTGCTCAAGATTACCGGACCCCAGCGCTATGAAGAGGTCATGGCGTCGGTGCACGAACATCTGCCGCCGCGTCACGAGCCGTTTCTCGACCTGTTGCCGCCGCAGGGCGTGAAACTGACGCCGCGGCACTATGCGTACCTCAAGATTTCCGAAGGTTGCAATCATCGCTGCAGCTTTTGCATCATTCCCGCCCTGCGCGGCGATCTCGTCAGCCGGCCGGTGGGCGAGGTGCTGCGCGAAGCCGAGCAATTGGTCAAAGCCGGGGTGAAGGAACTATTGGTCGTCTCGCAGGACACCAGCGCGTACGGCGTCGACTTGAAATATGCCAAGCAGCCTTGGCGCGACGTCGAACGGCGCGCCAAATTTTACGATCTCGCAGCGGCGCTCGGAGAACTCGGTGTCTGGGTGCGCATGCACTACGTGTATCCGTATCCGCATGTGGATCAGGTGATAGGACTGATGAAGGAAGGCGGCGTGCTGCCCTATCTCGACATCCCGTTTCAACACGCCAGCGCCCGGATTCTCAAATTGATGAAGCGACCGGCGGCGGCGGAAAACACCTTGGAGAGAATCGCGGCCTGGCGGCGTATTGCGCCGGACATCACCATCCGCAGTACGTTCATCGTCGGCTTTCCCGGCGAGACGGCCGCGGATTTCGAGGAGTTGCTCGATTGGTTGAAGGTGGCGCAATTGGATCGCGTCGGGTGTTTCGAGTATTCGCCGGTGGAGGGTGCCGTCGCGAATTCGTTGCGGCAACCGGCGGTACCAGATGAATTGAAACAGGAGCGGCGCGGACGTTTCATGGAACTTGCCGCCGACATCAGCGCGCAACGCCTGCAGAAAAAAATCGGTCGTCGGCTGCAGGTGCTCATCGACCGCGTCGATGACGGAGTGGGCATCGCCCGTTCGAGCAGCGATGCGCCCGAAATCGACGGCACCGTGCGGATTCTCGGCGCCCGGGATTTGAAAGTGGGTACCTTGACCGACGTGCAGATAACCGCGGCGGGCGATTACGACCTCGAGGCGCGCTTGGTGGCGTAAGTTGTGTAAGCTTGGAAAAATGTGGCGGGCGCAAAGTCACGTCAGCCTCAGCATGGCGATCGATCAACCAACGGTGGAGATTCTTGCGTGGAAATTACGGCAGATCGAGTGGTACTGATTCACTACACGCTCAAGGACGACAAAGGTGCGGTGATCGACAGTTCGGCGGGCGGCGAGCCGCTCGCCTATATCCAGGGACACGGCAATTTGGTGGCCGGTCTCGAGAAAGCACTCGAAGGCAAAGAGGACGGCAACACCGTGGCGGTATCCGTCGAGCCCGCGGACGGCTATGGGATACGCGATGAGTCCCTGATCCAGCGGGTGCCGAAGCGTAGTTTGCAAGGTTCGGGGGAGATCAAGAAAGGCATGCAATTCCAGGCGCGGACCGATGACGGCATGCGGCTCTTCACCGTGACCGCGGTGGTGGGCGATATGGTCACGCTGGACGGTAACCATCCGCTCGCGGATCAAACCTTGAATTTCAATGTGGACATCGTCAGCGTTCGTGAGGCCACGGCGGAAGAACTCGAGCATGGTCATGTTCACGGGGCCGGCGGCCACCACCACTAAGCACGGTGCCGGACGCCGGGCGGCGCCCTCGTTGCGGGCGGCGTCCCCATTGCAGACGGCGCCGCCATTGGTAGGCCGCTGCCTACTGGATGTATTTAAACAGCGACAGCCCCTGCGTCATCGTATAAGCCTGCAGCGCAGCACTGAGCGTGGTGTTCTGCTGGTCCAGAGTCGTGATCGCCGTCGCGTAATCCAAGCCCTGCAGCGAGGAAATGTTGGTCTGTAGCTGCACCTGCTGGCTGCCCACGACGGATAGCTGGGTCGTGATCGCGTTCAGTCGCCCACCGACGCTGGATTGCACATTGGACGATTGGGTCAGGGCTTGATCGATGTTGCTGATCGCGGTGCTGATGGAATTGTTCAACTTCGACGTGCCATTCGTGCCGCTGGTTCCCGTTTGCAGCGCGCTCACCAGATTTTGCACGGTGGTGAACAGGCTCTGGCTGGTGCTCGGTGTGACGGCGAACGAGTCGTTGGCGGCGGGCGTACCGGTCAGCGTGACCTGGGTTCCGTCATATGCAATCGTCCCGCCGGAGGTGTAGGTGCCGGTCGTCTGCACGGCGCCGGCCGCGTTTTCGACGTTGTACGCCGTCGGCGAAGTGAAGACGATCGAAAAACTCTTGCCGTCGTAGGCGGCCGGGTCCGTCACCGTGCTGGCGCCGATGATGGCCTGGCCCGTGTTGGCGCTGCCCGCGCTGACCGCGAAGGTCCCGTTGCCCGTTTTGATCTGGTTGAAGACGGTGTCGCCGTTGTCGCCGTCCGCCACGCTCTGCCCGGCGGCGATTTGCACCTGACGCTGCCCTTGGTCGCCGTTGTAGGTGGCGCCGGTGGCCGTGAGCGTGAAGGGCTGGCTCTGTGCCGAATAGCCGCCGAATATATATTCGCCGCTGCCGTTTTGGGTGTTGGCGAGAGACAGCAGGCTGTTCTGGATCTGCGTGGCCTGGCTCGCGATGGAAGTCAGATCCGAACTGGAAACGGTGCTGTTGTTGGCCTCGAGGGCCAGGTCGCGCAACGTCTGCAGTTGCGATTGCACCTGCGTGAGGGCCGTGTCCTCCGTCGTCAAGTTGGTCTTCGCGCTGTTGGCGTTCGTTTCGAATTGCTGGCTCTGTGCCAGCGCCTGCGTGTAATCGTTGACCTCGCCGGCGGCGACCGGGTCCTGCGAGGCCGTGGTGAACGACTTGTTGGCCGAGATATCGCCCTGGGTTTGCGCGATGTTCGATTCGAGCGTGTTGATGGACGTGAGAAACGAGCTTTGTTCGAGGCCTTGGGTGATACGCATGATGTGTCCTAGCTGTACGTGCCGTTGACCGAGTCGATCAGCGTCGTGAATAAACTGTTGCCGATGGTGAGCGCCTGCGCCGCCGCTTGATAGGCCTGCTGCCATTGCAGAAGTTTGGCCGCTTCCTCGTCGAGATTCACGCCGGATACCGACTGCACGTTCGTCGAGGCCGATGTATTCACCGCCGTCTGCGCCGTCGTTGCGGTATTGACTTGGGCCGCCTGGCTGCCGATGCCGGTGATGAGCGCGCTGACGGCGCCGCTGACGCTGGTGGTGCCCGAGTTGAGCACGCCCGTGGTTTGTTGATTGGCGCTCGCCAGCGCGTTGCGGTTATCGCCGGTGCCGCCGGCGTTGCTCGATACGGTGAACGAATCCCCGGCGGCCGGGGTACCGCTGATCTGTACCTGCCAGCCATTGGCCGTGATGTTGCCGCCCGCCGTATAGGTTTGCGCGGCGCCGCCGTTGATCGAGTAGGTGGTGGCGTTGCTGAAGACGATGTTCGCGCTGGTCTGCAGATTCGGATTGGTCGAATCGATGACCGTTCCACTGCTGATGGTACCGGATCCCGTATTGGTGCTGGCCGCCGTGGTTTTCACCGCGCCCCCCGCGGCAATTTTCGACGGATCGCTCATGACTACCGTCAAATTCGCGGCGCTGGTGGCGGTCGGCTGTATGAGAAACGAATCGTTCGTCGCGGGCGTCCCGGCCATGACGATGGAGATCCCGTTGGCGCTCAACGGATTTGCGGCGGTGCCGGTGCCGGTGGTGGTCACGGCGGCGCCGGTCTGCGCATCGGTCAGCGCATACGCACCGTTCCGATACGTCAATACGTAGCTGCTCGCCGTCAGCGTACCCACGTTGGTGATGCTGACGGTCGCCGTGGCGGTGCCGGTATTCTTCGACGATGCCGCGGCGGTCGGCGTCGGCGCCGAGAAGATGGCCGCGCCGGCCGCACCGCTCAAATCCACGCCCTCGTTTTGCTGTGCATTCGCCGAAGTACTCAATGCCGCAGCGACCTGGCCCAACTGGTTGAGCGCCGGTTGAATGGCCTGCGTGCGTGCCGCGAGCAGCCCGCCGAGATCGCCCGACGTGATCGAGCCGTTGATGATGTTCCCGCTGTTGTAGGCGGTCGAGATGTCGAGCTGGGACGAATTGTATTGGTCCGGCTGGGTGATCAGTTTGTTTACCTGACCGTCGAGCACCAACGGCTGACCGTTGCCCACGGAGACGTTCAACGAGCCGTCGCTGTTGGTGGTCGTGGTGACGCCCACCAAGGTCGATAACGTCGAGAGCGCCTGATCGCGTTGATCGAGCAGCTCGTTGGGTGCCTGACCACCGTCCTGCGTCTTGCTCACCACGATTTGATTGTTCAAGGTCGAGATCGTCGCGGCCAGCGAATTGACCTGCGTCACGTCGCTGGTGATGCGCGTATTGACGTCGGTGCTCAAGGCGGCTAGCTGCGAGCTGGTGCTCTGCAAACTGGACGAGACCCCTTTCGCATCGCTCAGCAGGGCCTGGCGCGAGGCCGTCGACGTGGGGTCGTTCGCGACGTCGGACCATGCGCTGTAATACGTGGTCAAGGCGGTGCTCAAGCCGCCGGCGGTGGTGCCCATGATGTTGTCGATTTGGGTGGTGTAATTCTGCAGACCCGTGAGCTGCGACAAGGTGCTCTGCGAGGTGTTGAGTTGATTGGCCGCGGCCTGGCTGTACGCCCGCGTGACGCCCGTGACGTCGACCCCGCTGCCGATGGTGGCGCTGCCGTTCGCTTGCGGGAGCGCCTCCGAAAGATTGATGGATTCCTCGTCGTAGCCCGGCGTGCTGGCATTGGCCACGTTGTTGCTCGTCACATTGATGGCGCTTTGAAACGCCTGCAACGCAGAAACACTGATTCCAAAGACATCTGACACAGTTCTTCTCCGCGCCTTAAGGGGGTGCGTACGTCACGCTATTCCGCTCTATCGGCCGCCGTTGCGATTTCTATAACTTAATCGACCCCGGCACCAACGCGGCATGCAACGCGCCGCCGTTCAGAATCTTATTTAACTTATCGGCATACTGCGGATCGGTGGCGTAGCCCGCTTTAACGAGGCTCTCGGCATAGGCCTGCGTGTTGCCGCCCGCCGCGATCACATCCCGGTAACGCGGCGACGTCTTCAGCAGTTTGGCGAAATCGTTGACGCTTTCTTCGATCGATCCGTAGGCGCGAAAGGCGGTGCGTTTCTGCGTGGCGACGCCATGGTTGAACTCCACGGTATCCGCGGTCGCGCGTGCGCCCGACCACTCCTCACCGGCCTTGATGCCGAATAGGTTGAGGCTCGGCGCGCCGTCGGCGGTGCGCGGCATGCGCTGACCCCAGCCGGTTTCGAGCGCCGCCTGAGCGAGCAGCCCGCGCGGATCGACGCCCAGTTCGGCGGCGGCGCGCTGTATCGACGGCAGCACATGGCTCACGAACTCCGCCGGTGTTTGCGCAACGGCCGCCGTTGGCGCGACGGCGGTCGAGTGCACGCCGTCCGTGCTCGATCCGTTCGTACCGATCACGCTCTTCGCACCGGCGGCCGGCTTGCCGGAAAGCTGCCTTTTGAGCATGGCACCGATGCCGATATCCTGGTGCTGGCTGATGGTCAGGGCGATTTGTTTGTCGAACATGTCTTGATACATGCCCATCTCGTTGCCGTCGAGTTCGTCGCCCATGTCGGCATCACGCATGCTCTTCAGCATCATCTGCAGAAACATGGCCTCGACCTGCTGCGCCACCGC
>CAZZXZ010000126.1:0-9844 GCA_964658135.1 uncultured Acetobacteraceae bacterium
CGGCGCGTCCGCGCATATCTCGAGCGAAACGAATTTGCCGAGGCGCTGCAGGCGGGTCGCGAGTTGCTGCGCGCCGCCCCACGGAATCGCGACTTGTTGTACATGATTGCTGTCAGCCAGCGCTATCTCAAGCGGCTTCCGGACGCGCTGGCCACGCTGGCCGAATTGGAAAGGCACCATCCTACCTATAGCCGCTTGTTTCAAGAGCGCGGACATTGCCATGTAGCCCTGCGCGCCGCCGAGCCGGCCATCGACGCCTTTATGCGCGCGGTCGATCTGAATCCCTCGTTGCCGGCGAGTTGGAATGCCCTGCACGCCTTGTTTCGCCTGGTGGGCCGCGCTGGCGACGCCGAGCACGCCGCCGGACGGGTGGCCACGCTCGCGAACTTGCCGATCGAGATAGCGACCGCTTTCAGCATGTACGCGGACGGCGAACTGCATGACGCGGAACAGACCGTACGACGCTATTTACTGACCCACGGCGATCACGTCGAAGGCATGCGATTGTTGGCGAAGATCGGCATGGATCTCGATGTATTGGACGATGCGGAAATTCTTCTCGAGAACGCGCTCGAGCTGGCACCGGATCATGATTCGGCGCGCTACGAGTATGCCGTCGTGCTCTTGAAGCGGCACAAGCACGTGCGGGCGCGGGAGGAGTTGCTGCGGCTGCTGGCCGGCGCGCCCGACAATCGTATGTACCGCACCACACTTGCCACCGTGCAGACCGGCTTCGGCGACTATGCGCAGGCGCTGCCCTTATACCGCGACATCTTGCGCGAAACGCCTAACGACGGCGAATTGCACTTGTCCATCGCACACGCCTTGAAGACGCTCGGCCATACCGGAGACGCCATCCTGTCATACCGCGCGGCGGCCGCGGCGCGACCCTATTTTGGCGAGGCGTACTGGAGCCTCGCCAATCTGAAGACCTATCGTTTCACCGATGCCGAATTGGCCCGCATGAAAGCTGACGAGGCAGCGACCGACATCCGGCCGGGCGATCGTTACCAGGTATGTTTCGCGCTCGGCAAGGCGCTCGAGGATCGTGGCGACTATGCCGACTCGTTCCGCTACTACGCCCGCGGCAACGCGTTGAAAAAAGCCGAATGCCGTTACAAACCCGAGCCCTTGGAACGCAACGCCGAGCTGCAAGCGGCGCTATGCACGGCCGATTTCCTGGCGGCGCGGCGCGGTTTCGGCTGCACCGAAGCGCCGTCGGGAACGCTTCCCGGCATGCCCATCTTCATCGTCGGCCTACCCCGCTCGGGATCCACGTTGATCGAGCAGATCCTGGCGTCCCATTCGCGCGTGGAAGGCACCATGGAGCTGGCGGACATTCCGCGCCTGGTTCAAGAACTGCAAGGCCGCGAAAACACCGACCAACCGCCGCGCTATCCGGGCGTGCTCGCGACCCTGCACGCGGACGAGTTCAAGCGCTATGGCGAACGCTATCTACGCGATACCCAGGTATACCGCACCGGAAAGCCGTGGTTCATCGACAAGATGCCGAATAATTTCCGGCACCTTGGCCTCATTCACCTGATGTTTCCGACCGCCAAGATCATCGATGCACGGCGCGCACCGATGGCCTGCTGTTTCAGCAACTTCAAACAGCTGTTCGCCTCCGGACAACAGTTCACCTACAGCATCGAGGACATCACCCGGTATTACCGGATGTATCTGCGCTCGATGGCGCATTGGAACGACGCGCTGCCCGGGAGAATTTTCAACGTTCAACACGAAGCCGTGGTCGCAGACCTCGAGTCCAGCGTACGGCGCCTGCTGGATTTTTGCGAATTGGATTTCGAGCCGGCGTGCATCGACTTTCACCGCACGAAACGCACGGTCCACACGGCAAGCTCGGAACAGGTGCGCCGGCCCATCAATCGAGACGGTGTCGACCAATGGCGCCGCTACGAACAGTGGCTTGGACCCATGCAGACTGCGCTTGAATGAAAATCATCGAGAGGGATACCGCATGAAGACGAATTCGACCCTGTCCTGTTCCATCGCCATGATCCTGGGCACCCAGGCGGCGGGAATGGTCCGCGCCGCCACGGCCGATGCCGACACCGCCGCCGACGCCATTCAAGAGATCACCGTGACCGCTCAGCGTCGCACCGAGAACATGCAGGACGTACCGATACAGATACAGGCGCTCACGGCCGAAACCCTGACGCAGTTGAACGTCTCGACGTTCGATGACTTCGTCAAGTATCTACCGAACGTCACGTCGGCGAGCAATGGTCCCGGCCAAGGCGTCATTTTCATGCGCGGTCTCGCGACGTCCACCCTCGCCACGCAAGGCTCGAGCGGCATCGGCAGTTTTCCGAACGTGGCCGTCTACCTGGACGACCAGTCCGGTCAATTGCCCGGCCGAAACCTGGACGTTTACGCCGCCGACATCGAGCGCATCGAAGTGCTCGAAGGGCCGCAGGGAACGCTGTTCGGTGCCGGTGCGCAGGCCGGCGTGCTGCGTTACATCACCAACAAACCCAAGCTCGATGTAACCGAGGGCAATGTCGACGCCGGCTACGCATACACGAGCGGCGGCGCCAACAGCAGCAACGGCGATGCGATGATCAATTTGCCGCTGATACCCGACACTCTAGCCGTCCGCGCCGTCATATACAGCGACACCCGCGGCGGCTACATCAACAATGTGCCCGGCACGTTCAGCCGTTTGCCCACCGATGCGGGAATTCACTATGCCGGCTACGCGACGGGGTGTTCGGTGGGTACCCCGGTGGCGGGTCAATGCGCCGGCGGCACACCGACCGCGTACGGCGTGCCGCCCGGTAGTCCATCGGTCAACAACAACAATCTCGTCGGCAATGGCATCAACCCGGTGACTTACAGCGGGATTCGGGTCGGCGCTCTGTATAAATATGACGAGGATTGGAATGCCCTCTTGGTGCAGTCGTACCAAGACATGAATTCGCAGGGTGTCTTTTACGTCACGCCGCAAAGTTCGGCCGGACAGACGTTGCCCGATCTCGGGGTGCAGCTCTACAACCCGTCATACGACAAAGACAGGTTCGAGAACACCGCGTTGACCGTCAACGGCAAGATTGGCGACTTCAAGTTGGTGTATGCGGGCAGCTACATGGTCCGCAAGATCGAACAGCAGGGCGACTACACGAATTATGCCCGCGGGGTGTATGCGGACTACTACCAATGCACGTCGCCTTCACAGACGGGAACCACCGGAAAATGTTATTCGCCGAGTTCGACCTGGCTGGAGAGCGACACGGCCACGCACGACAGCCAGGAGCTGCGCATCAGCACGCCGGACGAATGGCGCCTGCGCGGCATCGCGGGCCTTTTCTGGGAAGACTACGTGATCCGCGAAAACATCGACTGGATGTACAAGTCCGTGCCGGCTTGCACCGCGACCGTGACCACCGGCTGCCTGACCGATGTGGGACCCGCGCCGGGCTCATACGTGCGCAACCCGGCGGTGCGCAACGATCAGACCTCTTTCTTCGACGACATCACGCGCGGCTACACCCAGAAAGCCCTGTTCGGTTCCGTGGATTTCGATCTGGTCCCCAAATTGCTGACGGTGACCGCGGGCACCCGTTACTACGACATCGACACCAAAGCCGCGGGCAGTTCGCAGAGCAGCTTCGGTTGCTATGCCGACGGAATCGCGCCGTGTACCGGTAACGCGCCCTACAGCCACGATCTGAGCGCCGAAAATCTCAACATCAGTTACAAAGGATTCAAGAGCCGCGGCAACTTGAGCTATCGGCCGCTGCAGGACGTCCTGCTGTATTACACCTGGTCGCAAGGCTTCCGGCCCGGCGGCTTCAATCGCGGCTCGCAATTGATCGACCATTCGGCGGGCTCGGCCAGCGGGCCGGTCAACGGCTACGCCTACACGTATCAAACGCCGCAGTCGTATGCCCCCGATAGTCTCGTGAACAACGAGCTCGGCTGGAAGACGCAGTGGTTCGGTCGCCGGCTCGAGGTCAACGGCGCCGTCTATCAGGAAGACTGGAAGAACGTGCAGGTGCAAATTTTCCAGTCCTGCTGTTATGGCAATTTGAGCTTCGTGACCAACGGCCCCAATTATCGGGTCAGAGGCGTGGAGACGGAACTCGTCGGGCGCCCGCTGCGCGAGCTGACCGTCACGGGCTCGGCCTCCTGGAACAGCAGTAACCTGACCAATTCGCCGCTGTTGACCCAACCAAACGGTCAGTCCATCAACATTCCGGGCCAGGCCAGCCCGTTTGGCGTCATCGGCTCGCCGTTGGCGCAATCACCGCCCTTTCAGGCGAGCCTGCGATTCCGTTACGACGTCGAATTCGGCGACTACAAGACCTTCGCCCAGGTGGGCGGCACGCACCAGGCGCATTCGTATTCCGCGACGGGCAACATTCAGACCTACGACCAGCCGGGTTTTTCGACCTACGACGGCTCGTTGGGCGTCGCCAAGGATGCGTGGCTCGCTCAGATCTATGGTCAGAACTTGACCAACACGCGTGCCGACCTGTTCGAGAACGGCAATCAATTCGTCACCGCGCAGACCATCAACCGGCCGCGCACGGCGGGGGTCAAATTCAGTTACAAATTCTGACCCGATGCCGTCCTCGATAGCCAACGCGCGCATGTACGAGGTGAGTCCCGCCGCGGCCGACGCGTGGCGGGACCTGCTGAACTTGCTCATTGCGCAAGCGGGACTGGCCATGGAGGTGGTGGCGCATGCGGCGCCTGCACCGCTCGAAGCCTTGTGGAGCCGGTCCGATTTGGGCGCCGTCTTCATGTGCGGATTGCCGTTCTCGCGGGCCGAGCCACCCCCCTTCTTGCTGGCGGCACCCGTACCCGCCCCCGCGCCATTCGGCGGTGAGCCGTGTTACTGGAGCGAGTGGGTGGTGCGCGAGGATACCGAGTACCGCACGGTCGCCGACACGTTCGGCGGCCGCCTCGCCTTGACGGTGCCACAGTCGCAGTCGGGGTGCCTGGCTGCCCTCGCCGATCTGGCCACCGCGAAGCATGCGTTACCCCTGTTCGCCGATGTCGTCGCGCCGACCGTCACTCCGCTCCGGGCGCTGTCGGCGGTGATTGACGGCGCTGCGGACATTGCGCCGATCGATGCCTATGCGTTCTGTCTCCTGCAACGATATCGGCCCGACTTGACGTCGAAGGTGCGTCGGGTCGGCCGTACCGAGACTACGCCCATACCGCCGTTGGTGAGTTCGCTACCGCCGAGCGGCAGCCTTCAAAACGCTTTTCTCGGGGCGCACCGACATCCGCCCGCGAAGCCGTTGCTGGAACGTTTGCTGCTGGAGCGTTTCGTCTGTCCGCAACCCGACGCCTATCAGCCGCTGCGTCGGCGTTTCGAAGCGACCATCCGCTACTGGCGTGCACACGCGTTGGCCGCCCGGATCCACCCCGTGTTCGCCCTGTGACACAAGCACCACACCATTTGTTAAAGTAATGGCATGGCACCAGGCATGGAACCATTGGGCACGGCATCGTTAGGCTCGTTTGGACAGGCGTTTCGGCGCATAGACGGTCCTACCTGGGTGGTGGCCGTGGTGTTGTATTCGCTTTGGTTACTGTTGATGTGGTTCAACGCCGTGTTGCCCTGGTGGATCCTGATGCCCGTGGGCGCCTATCTGGTCGCCTGGCATTTCTCCTTGCAGCACGAAGCCATTCATGCATTTCGAGGGGTGCCGGCATGGCTGCGTTTCGCCATGGTGTATGCCCCGCTGGGGTTGTGGTTCCCGTTTCCGCTCTACCGGAAAAGCCACACCACACATCATCGCGATGCGCACCTGACGGTACCCGGCGTCGACACCGAATCCTATTACGTCGGGCGGGCGGAATGGGCGCGAACCGGTCCGCTGAAACGTGCGCTGCTGACGTTCAATCAGACCATGGCGGGCCGGCTCCTCATCGGGCCGGCTTTGAGATTGTGGATCCTAGTCAACCGGGAAACGCGCCGAGTAGGCAGCGGCGATTACAGTCACCTACCCCATTGGGGCTTGCATGTGATCGCGGTCGCGGTCTTGTTCGGCTTCATCAGCGGCGTCTGTAAGTTTCCCTGGTGGCAATATTGCCTGTTGATTGCGTATCCGGGATTGAGCTTGAGCTTGCTGCGGGCATTTACCG
Source organism: uncultured Acetobacteraceae bacterium (assembly GCA_964658135.1). Lineage (GTDB taxonomy): Bacteria > Pseudomonadota > Gammaproteobacteria > Steroidobacterales > Steroidobacteraceae > Bog-1198. The sequence goes on from CAZZXZ010000126.1 coordinate 6,124, forward strand.
AGCACCGCGCGGCCGACGACTCGCAGGAGCGCACCGCATCGGTGGAATCGAACGCCGTGTTCGGTTTGCTGTATCTGTATAACAATTTGCACGTCGCCCATCACTTGAAGCCCACCATGGCCTGGTACGACCTACCCCGCTTCTACCGCGCCAATCGCGCGGCACTCCTTAAGACCAATGGGCACTTCGTGTATCGAGGCTACGGCGAATTGGCGCGGGATTATTGGCTCGTGCCGGTGTTCAGCCCGGTGCACCCGCTGCTCTGATCATGGGGTTTACCGGCGGTCTGCGTCTTCCGTCAATCTCGCTTCGAGATGGCGGGCGTACCAATCGACGAACTGCGCAACGCCCCCCTCTTGGATGGGCGAATAGGGCGCCGGTTCATAGGCGGGCGAATTCACTCCGAGCTGGTTTTCCTGGCACACCCGGCGGTCCGATTCGTTGGTTGCCATCCATACTTCGGTGAGCCGCTTCAGGTCGTAGTCGACGCCCTCGACCGCATCTTTATTGACCAACCACTTGGTCGTCAACTGGGTGGTGGTAGCCGTCAATGGCAGCATCCGGAACGTCACGGCGTGGTCGGCCAGCACGTGATTCCAGGTGGTCGGAAAGTGAAACAGTAACAGCGTCCCGATGTCCCGCTCCGTGACCGTGTCGGCCAGGGGACGACTCACCGCGGCTTGGCCGTCCATGGTGTAGCACGTCATGCCGTCGACCAGCGGATACCGCGTGGTGCGGCACTGACCGTCCGCCGAAATCCGGAACTGGCTCGGTAAACCGAGCGACTCCCAATGGCGCCACTTTTCGACGATGCGTGGATTGCCGAAGCCGCCGTCGACGCCCGTGATGGTGGGATCTTCCGGAAAAGTCAGGATCAGTTCCGGATGATTCGCCGCACAGTGATAGCACTCGCGATTATTTTCCCAAACCAATTTCCAATTCGCATTCTCGACGATGGTCGATTCGAAAGCCACCTTGGCCTGGTCCAGCTTATGCGGCAAAAAATACGGTTCGACCTGACGCCGCACCGGCTCGAAATCGGGTGGCGAGCGTGCCAGGCACACGAAGATGTAACCGCCGACGTTTCGGCAATGCACGGGCTTCAATCCATAGTCGGATTTGTCGAAATTCTCGCCCATGTCACGCGCGGCAATCAAGCGACCATCGAGCGCATAGGTCCACTGATGATAGGGACACACCAGACGCGCCGCGCTGCCATGCTCGGCGGCGCAGATACGTGAGCCCCGGTGCCGGCAGGAATTATGAAACGCCCGCACACCGCCGTCGCGGTCGCGCAGCACGAGCACTGGGTAGTCGCCGATTTGCACGGTGAGATAATTGCCGGCAAGCGGCACCTCGCAGTCATGCCCGATGAACAACCAGTCGCGGTACCAAATCAAATCGAGATCCACCTGAAAATCGGCGGCGCTCGTGTAGAAATCGCGCTCCAACGCCGTATCCGGCTTACGGCTGCGCAAGCGCATGAGCATTTCTTCGCGAGCGGTCGAGACGGATTGGGCGTTCATGCCGATACCATAGCAATTATGACGCCCCCGACGTAACTCCGATGCGACATTTTCGACCCCATAAACGACAGTGCAGCGTCGGTTACGCCGGCTGGTTATGATGACCGCATGGAATTCGACACCTCGCACAGCTACGTACTCACCGCGACCTGCGCCAGCCGCATGGGCACGACCGCCGCGGTGACCGGTTTTCTGGCGGCTCATCGCCTGTACATCATGGAAATGCAGCAATTCGACGACGTGTTGACGAAAGGGTTTTTCGTGCGAGTCACGTTCTGCGGCGTCGCCGGCGAAAGAACGGATTTAGCCGCGTTGCGCGGCGACTTTCTCGCCGTGGCCGAGGCGGAAGATATGCAATGGGCGATTCACGATGGGTCGCAGCGCACCCGCGTGATGATCCTGGTGTCCAAGCTGGATCATTGCCTGGAGGATTTACTGTATCGCCATCGCACCGGCGAATTGGCGATGGACGTCAGCGGCATCGTTTCGAATCATCCTGACATGCGGCCCGTGGCCGACAGGTACGGCATTCCGTACCATCTGCTGCCGGTGACTGCGAGCACCAAAGGACAGCAAGAAAGCCGGCTGCTCGCGCTCATCGACGCCACCGGGACTGAGCTGGTGGTGCTGGCGCGATACATGCAGATTTTTTCGGACGAACTCTGCAAACGCCTGCACGGTCGAGTGGTCAACATCCATCATTCGTTTCTGCCGGGCTTCAAGGGCGCCAAGCCCTATCATCAGGCGCACACCCGCGGCGTCAAACTCATCGGTGCCACGGCGCATTTCGTGACCGGGGACCTCGACGAAGGCCCCATCATCGAACAGATGGTCGAGCGGGTCGACCACAGCTTCACGCCCGAAATGCTGACGGCGGCAGGCCGCGAGTCGGAACGCCGGGCGCTGTCGACGGCGCTGAAATTGCTGCTCGAGCATCGCGTTTTTTTGGACGATCACAAGACCGTGGTATTCAAATGACCCGCATCTCCGTTGAACGCATCGCCCTTCCGCTCGGTGCTCGGCGGATGGCCGTATTGTTGCCGGTAGCATTTGGAAAAATGCGGTGGTGACTGGAATCCGCATGCCGCCGTTATGTCCATGATGGGCATCGCCGTTTGCAGCAGCAATTCGCGGGCGCGGCGCAAGCGCATCGCCAGGTAATAGCGCTTCGGAACACAGTTTAAATCGCGTTTGAACAAGCGCTCGATCTGGCGGCGGGAAAGCCCGGTGGCCGCGGCGATTTTTTCCAGAGACAGCGGTTTTTCGATGTTCTCCTCCATCAGCTGTGCAACGCGGATGAGTCCGCGGTGCGCCATGCCGAGCTGCGCGCGCAACGGGATATATTGCCGATCGCTGCCTTTACGCACGCGATCGACGATGAATTGTTCCGACACGCGCTGCGAGAGGCGCGACCCAAGCCGGGTCTCGATGAGATTGAGCATGAGGTCGAGGGGTGCCGTACCGCCGGAACAGGTATACCGGTCGCGATCGATGGTGAACAGCCGATCGCTGATCCGCACCCGCGGAAATTCTTCGCGCAGAGCCGAAAGATTCTCCCAATGAATGGTCGCCTGAAAGTGGTCGAGCAGTCCCGCCCGCGCGAGAGCGTAGCCGCCCGTGCACAGAGCGCCGAGCGGCACGCCGCGGTCGGCGAGGCGGCGCAGTGCCGTCAGCAACGCCGGCGATACGGCCTCGCGCACGTCGATGCCGCCGCACACGAATAAAATGTCGACGCTGCCGAGCGTGTCCAGAGCGCCCGTAGGCGACAGCGTCAGGCCGCCACTTGCCTCGGTGTCACGTCCATCCAGGCTGACGACCGACCACGAATAAGCTTCTCGACCCAGCAAGCGGTTGGCCATGCGCAACGGCTCGAGCGCGTTGGCAACGGCGATCAGTGAATAGTTAGGCAGCGTGAGAAAGGCATACCTGCACTTGCGCGGCACGAGTGGCGAATCCAAGGGTACTCCGGCTCGGAAAAAGCAGCCCTACGAACCCCGATTATGGCAGCCATGACGCATTTAAATAAGGGGTTGTCGCAATTAGCCTCATGTTTGTGCCACCGCTGGTTACACTAAACGGCGCTTGTGCGTTGGGAGTCCGGTCGATGAGAACTCATGCTCGCGTCGTGGTGATTGGAGGCGGCGTGGTCGGCGTGAGCACGCTGTATCACCTGGCCGTCAAGGGTTGGTCGGACG
>CAZZXZ010000127.1:0-9696 GCA_964658135.1 uncultured Acetobacteraceae bacterium
CCGTGAGTGTATTCGGCGGATTCGTCGGTTTTTTGATGGGCGTCAGCGCCAGCCGCGTGCGCGGAATGTCATTGACGCCGACGACATCGGATTGAAATCATAGGCCGGCGGGACGGGCATCATGAATGTCTGCGCCTTTGGTTGGGCCCGCCGTTCCCAGCCGACCATCGCTCAATACGTCATGTTCTGTAAATCCTCGATCAATCCCGGACCGGTCGGCTCCCAGCCTAGGTTTTTGCGCGTCTGCTCACTCGAAGCCGGCATATCGAGCGCCGCAAAGTGTGCAAACCATCCAAAGTGTTCGACAGCCTTCTCTGGAGTAATCGAAACGACTGGCACCTTCAGCCCTTGACCAAGCGTCTCGGCGATTTCGCGAAGCGGCACGCCTATTTCCTGCACCGCGTGATACACGGTCACGCCCGGCGGCGACCGCTCGACTACGAGACGGTACAGGTGCGCTACGTCTTGCAGCGGAGCCGCGGCCCAGCGGTTCGCGCCGTCGCCGACGTAAGCCGACATTCCCTTCTCGCGTGCCGTCTGCGTCAATATCGGAACTAGCCCCTGTTTTCGCGTGTCGTGCACCTGCGGCAGGCGCACGATTGTCACATGCACTCCTCGGTCGGCCGCGGCCCTCGCTGGCTCTTCGGGCTGCCGCGGTATCGCAGGTAAATTCGCCGGCGGATCGCTTTCCGTGCGCACATGCCCGGGTCCGCCGCTCGTCAATCCCGTCCCGGAGGTCACTACCAGCAGCGTGCCTGGTTCAAGAACGGACCCGAGCGCGTCGATGGCCTTGCGCTCGTCTGCCGAGTTCTGCGCAAACTTCGAAAAGTCGTGGTTGAACGCCAGGTGTACCACGGCATCCATGCCCATGGCTCCGCTGCGCAGGCTGTCGAGGTTCTCAAGATCACCGCGATGCGCCTCGACCCCCGTAGACGTCAACTGCGCCGTGCCGACATCGCTGCGTGCCAGTCCCCGAACGTGATGCCCCGCCGCCATGAGCTCCCTGACCAATTCCGTGCCGATAAACCCCGTCGCACCGGTCACAAATACGCGCATCGTCGCTCTCCTTACGTTAGGGCACGGCCCGTGCGAGTCGTGTCAAAATTGACATTCGTGGCCACTCCCGCTAAAACGGAGCGTGTCTCCGGATATTAGGATAACTGGAGACTGTCTCCGTTTCCACTGTTTTCGTCAAAAAAATTGCCTGGGCCGACTTATGAAGCTTTCGCCATCGCCGCCCGCACGTAAGCCCCGGGCCGACGCTCAGCGCAACCGCGAGCGCATCCTGCACGTTGCCAAAGCCATCTTCAGCCGGGACGGTGCCGCGGCCAGCCTCGACGACATCGCCCGCCAGTCGGGGATCGGGCCCGGCACGCTGTACCGGCACTTTCCAAACCGAGACGCCCTCATCGAAGCCGTCTATCGCGGTGAAGTGGAAAAACTGGCTGCCGCTGAGCAGCGTCTCGCCGCCGCCATGCCGCCACTCGATGCGCTGCGCGCCTGGATGCTGTTGTTCATCGAACACGTGTCCGACAAAAGGCTCATCATTCCCGCGATGGACACCGTGGCCGGGGGCGTCGCGCGACTCATCGAGGGTGCCCGCCCGCTCATCCACACCGCCTTCGTGACCTCAGTCCAGCGTGCCATCGGCAGCGGCGATCTTTCCGCTCACACGCAACCGGAAGACTTCGTCCGCGCACTCGTCGGGGTCTTCTACACCACCGCTCTTCCCGGCTGGGAGCAAAGCGCGCGGCGGCTCGTCGACATTCTGATCGCCGGTTCGCGCGCGACACCGAAGCAGACACAAGCGGCAGCCCGTGTGGCAAGCTAACCGGGTTACTAGCCCCCCGGGGCGCGGAGTCGGCAAGCACCGACCAGCGCTTTCATCAACGTCGTTTAGCAAAGAGACATTTCGTCATGACTGACAGCCCCGTGCCTTATCGTTCCTATGTCGAGCACGTTCAGGCGGACGAGCAAGAAACCGTCGATCAGCTGAACGCAGCCTTCGACATCATTCTGGAGCGGACGGTCGAGGACTACGGCCACGCCGTGCGCTCGGTCCACGCGAAGTCTCACGGTGTACTCGACGGTGTTTTGACGGTCGATGAGGGTCTGGCACCGGAACTGGCTCAGGGGTTGTTCGCGACGCCGGGGACGCACAAGGTGGCGATCCGTTTATCGACCAATGCCGGTGACATCCTGCCCGACGCCATCAGCCTTCCGCGCGGCCTCGCGATGAAGGTGTTCGACGTGCCGGGCGAGCGGCTGGCAGGCTCGGAGGGTGGCGCGCAGGACTTTATAATGATCAATGGAAAAGTCTTCACGGCAACGACCGCGGCGAAATTTCTCGGCAATCTCAAAATGCTCGCGAAGACCACCGATCGACTCGAGGGCACGAAGAAGGTGGTCTCCGCGGCGCTGCGCGGCGTTCGTAGCGCGTTCGAAGCAGTGGGCATGGAGGCACCGGCCGCCGTCAATTCGCTCGGCGGTGCGCCCAATGTCGAGCCGTTGGGTGAGACTTATTACATCGCGACCGCGTTCCGCTACGGCAATTACATCGCGAAGTTCAGCCTGCAGCCGGTCGCGCCGACGATGACCGCGTTGAGCGGCGCAATCATCGAGGTGAAGGGCCGCCAAGACGCCATTCGGGATGACGTGCAGAAGGAGATGCGCAGCATCGACGCGGAATGGGAATTTCGTGTGCAACTCTGCCGTGACCTCGAAAAACAGCCGGTCGAGGACTCGACGGTCGAGTGGAAGGAGGCGGAGGCGCCGTTCGTGAAGGTGGGCACCGTGCGCGCCGCCGCGCAGGACAGTTGGGATGCTGCCCGCGTGCAACGCATCGACGAACAGACTCGCTTCAGCGTCTGGACCGGGATCGCCGCGCATCGACCCTTGGGCAACGTCAATCGCGCACGCAAGGACACGTACCGTCACTCGGCCGATTTTCGCGTGCGCATGAACGGCTGCCCTTATCGCGAACCTGCTGCGGGCGAGACCGAGTAGGCCATCATCCACCGCAGTTGGGCGGTAATCGCCGGGTGTCGTCAGCTTAGCGCGCGCCCATCTCCGCCAGCAGCGCCTTGGCGTCATATACCTTGGCAAGCGCTTCACGAATAATGGCCGGATGCAGGGCGACGGCCCGATTCGTCGCATCGTCGAACCAATAGTCGCCCGCGATGGAATGAATGTTGCCGTCGAACATCAAGCCGACGATCCGTCCACGCGCATCGAGCAAAGGACTGCCGGAATTGCCGCCGACGATGTCGTTGTTCGTTGAGAAACAAAACGGCGTGCGCATGTCGAGCGAGTCTTTCGCTTTCATCCAGCTGTCTGGAATCTTGAAGGGCGAAGCACCACTGGAGCGTTCGAACGCGCGCTCCAAATATGTGAACGGTTCGACCGGCGTGCCATTCTCGAGCCACCCTTGTACCGTCCCGTAGTTCAGCCGCAGTGTAAACGTCGCGTCCGGATAGACATGAGTACCATAGGCTTTGAACCGCTCGGCCGCGATCACCGCGGATGCGGCGACGATCGGCGCATCGATCTCATCGTCGTATTGGCTCCGCAGGGCGCGCGATTCGGCATCGATCGAGCGTGCCAGTTCGATCATGGGATCGTGTGACGCCGATATCGCCGCTTGGCCGCCCTCCCATAGTTGTTTGCGCACCGCGGGATCATCGAGTTTCGTTTCTGCCACGAGCCGGGTTGCCAGTGTGTCGGGCGAATCTTTCGACAAGAGCGTGTGCACCAGAGGCTGGTCCGCTCCCAGCCATTCGCGCATGCGGCGAATCGACAGAGACAGCGTCAGGGCCTCGGCCTCGGCATAGATGGGCACGCGTGCGACCAGCTGCTGCTCGATGCGCGGCAAGTTGGCATCGGTGTATTCGCGCAGCCGGGCATTATTCGGTTTGACGCGTTCGTCGGCGCCGCGCACCAGCAGCCGGGCGTAGCGGAACAAGATGCTGTTGAATCCCGCCGCCCCTTCGATGAAGCTATAGGGAGGGTACAACGCTCGCTCACGCATGGTGACAGATTGAATCTGCGTCCAGGGGTCCGGGGTGGTCTGCGGCGTAGCCGCCTTCAAGGCGGCCTCTGCGGCGCTCTTGCGGGCCAGCAGGGCGTCGTCGTGCAATGCATCGAGTAGTTTGCGACGCACCTTCAAGCCGTTTTCGATGCTGTTGAGAGGCGCTTCAACGAGTTGCTCGTTGGCAGGGTTCAGGCGGCCGAACTCGATGTACGCGCCGCGCAGTTCCGCGGTGCGCAGCAGGGCCATCGGCAGGGTCGAGTCGCGTTCGAATTCGAGCTCGGCGCGGGTCGCCAAGCGTTGCGTAGTGCCCGGGTGGCCGGCGACGAACACTAGTTCGCCCGCGCGCGGTCCGCCAAAGTCGATCTGCAGATGATTGGGCGTCTTCGCCGGATGCCCATTCTCGTACGCTCGCAGCAGCGAGAAATCGAGCGACCAGCGGGGAAATTGAAAGTTGTCGGGATCGCCGCCGAACGCGGCGATATCCGCTTCCGGAGCGAACGCCAAGCGCACGTCGTCATAGCGCTTGTACTTGTACAAAAAATACTGGCCGCCGCCGTACAGGTTCACGGACTGACATTTCAATCGGCCGGATTTCGCTTTCGCGCTCGCGAGTTCGCACGCTTGCTCGAGGTCGGTCAGGACTCGTTTTCGCGCGCCGTTGGCCGCGCTGTCGTCCAGCCCCTGTATGGCCTTCGCGACCGCCTGGGTGATGTTTTCAGTGCCCACCAGAACGTCGGCGAGCTGCGTCGAGCAACGCCGTTCGGCGCGGCTGTCCTGGGCCAGAAATCCGCGGTCGATCAAACTATTGTTTTTCGAGGACAGTTCGGCGAGGCACGATTCGACGCAATGATGATTGGTCAGAATCAAGCCGTCCGGCGACACGAACGAGGCCGTGCAATTGGTGAGCCGGATGGTCGACGAACGTACATGGTCCAACCATGCCGGAGTCACCTCGGCACCGTAAGTGGTTTGCACCGTCGTCGAGGGAAAATTGTCGAAGGTCCACATGCCTTCGTCGGCCAAAGCCGGCAGCGACGCGGCTAAAGCCATAATCAGGAACACGATGCGCATGCCGTCCTCTTCTTTTTATGTCCTTGCAGCCACGCGGCCGCCCGGCAAGTCTACTGAGTCAACCCGGCCCGAACCCGGTTTTTTTCGCTAGACTTGCCGGCGTGATGACCTCCACGAACGGCGACGTGTACTTCATGCGGCTCGCCATGCAGTTGGCACAACGTGCGGCGGATGAACAGGAGGTTCCGGTGGGTGCGTTGGTGGTGCGCGACGGCCAAGTCGTCGGCGAAGGCTGGAATCGTCCGATTGCCACGGTCGACCCCACGGCTCATGCCGAAGTCATGGCCATCCGCGCGGCGGCACTTCAAATGGGCAATTACCGCCTGGCCGATGCAACCCTGTACGTCACGTTGGAGCCGTGCGCGATGTGCATCGGCGCCGCTCTGAATGCACGGATGACACGCGTGGTCTTCGGTGCGTGGGATGCCAAGGCGGGCGCGTGCGGGAGTGTTTTCGATCTTGCCAGAGAACCCACATTGACGCATCGCATGGACGTCTACGGCGGGGTGTGCAGCGAGGAGTGCCGCGGGTTATTACGCCGATTTTTCGCGGCGAAACGCTAGGCTCGGCGCGACTCGCGCTAGTTGAGTGACGGAGTGGCGCCGCCGGCACTGCCCGACGCCCATTCGAGTATGTCGCGGTAATCGCGCACGTTATCCACGTAGCGCACCGGTTCCCAGCCGCGTGCATAGCCGTTTTCAGTCTGTGTATACCAGTACTCTTGTTCGAGCAACGGCAGGAATTCGCGCACGTTCTCCCAGATGTCCGGATCGCGCCCCGCACGCTGGGCAAGCACCCTAGCATCCTCCAAATGGCCATAACCGATGTTGTAGGCGGCGAGGGCAAACCAGGTTCGATCCGGTTCGGGAATTCGTGTCGGTATCATCGCGTAAACATGCCCGAAGTAACGCGCGCCGCCGAAGATGCTCTGGCGCGGATCCGCAGGGTTCGTCACCCTGGCTTCCGATGCGGTCTTCTCCGTCAGTTGCATGAGGCCGCGCGCACCGGATGCCGATGCCGCGCCCGGATTCCATTTGGACTCCTGGTAACCGATCGCCGCCAGCAATCGCCAATCTTGACTACTCTGTTCGGCGGCCTCTTCGAACCATTTTTTGTACAACGGCAAACGGCTTTGCACGTGCCGGAGAAATCCCCCGCTGCCAGTAGCGGCGAACTCGACACCCTCGGAGCGACCGTAGTATCGCTTCACGATGGCGGCCAACTCGCCGTCGGTTTTGAGCCGCGAAAAATAATAGCCCACCTCACGGAGAAATTCGGGGTCCCGGATTCCGGCGGCCCACGCCAGCGACTGTGTGCCGTTGAAATCGAAGGCGATCCGTAAGTCCGGATGCGCCGCGTGGGCCAGCGCAAATTCCGTCGAGTCGGCTATCGTATAGTCGATGCGACCAGCGGCGACGCCATCCAGCAATGCCTGCGAGTCGGTGCTGGCATTCTCGACCCAGGCGAGTTGCGGCAGGGAATTACGCGCCGCCGTTAAAATTCTGGCATGCGCGCTGCCGGCGGGCACTTCGAGATCGCCATTGCCTATCTCGGCCAGGGACGCGGGACGTGCCGCGCCGTGCAGGTAAATCAAGTGCTCGTTGACGCGTTGATAAGTCGGCCCGAACGCGATGCCCGTCACCGGAGTGACGGGTATTTTCAAGGCTGCCGCGGCGAGATGCGCGCGGCCGCTGGTCAGCGCCGCATAGATATCGGCGTAGGTTCCGACGGTGATGATCTTGAGTTGAACGCCCAACTCGTCGGCAAAGCGGCGCGAGAGTTCATATTCGGGACCTTCCGGTGTCTGCCCGTCATTGCGGTAGACCGACAGCGGTGCGGTCCGCGTGACGACGCGCAGTTCGCCGAGGGTCTTGATCTGGTCGATGACGCTGGGCAGCGGCGTACACGTGCCGAGCAACAGCGAGCAAGTCACCGCCAGCCCCATCATCGACCACTGCAACCAGCCTTTTGGCTTTTCGAACACACGCACGGGCATAGGCGAATAATTCCGTGTGGCCGGGCCCCTCACTGATGTTGAGACGTGCCCATTACCGATGCGCTAGAATAATCGCTTATCGACCTCAGCGGGACCTTGACAAATGGCTATTTATCGTATCTTCGTCGCACGTCACAGATGGGACGCAGCCTAAGTCAAACGCGAGGTTTTTAAGTTAACGGAGAGGTACCGAAGTGGTCATAACGGCGCCGACTCGAAATCGGATGGTCGGGTAATTCCGGCACGTGAGTTCGAATCTCACCCTCTCCGCCATATCGACCAGTTTCACACCGTCTCATCAACCTCTGTTCCGTCCACGCGAAAGGCGAGTACCGGCCGCCAGGTCCGACCACAGGGATCACACATATAGACGCCGCTGTAAATACCCCGGCCCACGAACATACCGCCAGGCAACTCCGCCCAGTTGCCTCTCCCGCGCACACCGGGATCGCCCTCCCGGACATACAACACGCAATCCGGGTTGCAGCAGAATGGATATTCTTTTTCGAGCCCCTGCATGTGGGTCTGGCGATGTGGCTGCCGATAACTGGTTTTATATACAGTACCGTGCATCGCACAGGACTTCACGGTGATACGCCGAGACGATGAGTTTAGACCGGCGACCGAGCCGACATCCCAGCCGCTCGTTCCGGCGCCGCGAGTCCCACCCGCCACCAGCTTGGCATCGACGCAAACTTCAAATAGCCCTGCAGATCCGGCAGCTGCTCGATCTCGGAGGCCATCACCGCCGCTTCGGTCACGTGCTGAGCGCTCGTCGTCTTGGTCGAGTGCCATTCGGTCGCCCGCCGCGACCGCGATACATGCTCCCGGATGACTTCACGCTCGCCGATGAGCTTGGAGGCGAACTGCGCCGTGCCGCCCCCCTCGGATGCCGAGCAGCGCAGGATCAAGGTGTTGCTGCAATTCTCCACCAGCGTGTGCGCCTCCTCCCGGCCATAGGTGCCGGACACCTGGGCAATGGTCTGAAACCCGAGCACACAGCGACCGCCAAATTTGCGCAGCCGCGCAAGCGCGTCCTTCAAGCCATCGATCGGTCCCAGCGCATCGAGTTCATCGACGACGAACCACAGCCGTGCATCGCCCTCGGGCAGCGTCATGGTCTCGAAAATCGCGATGCGCATCCAGGTTGAAATCACCGTGCGCAACGCCGCGATCTGATCCGCCTGATAGGGCATGAATAGCACTCCACGGCCCTCCCGCACCCAGCCCCGAATCGACAACAAGTCGCTGGTCTGGGTATTGATGAACGCGAGCGTCGCCACCGCCGCAGTAGTCACCGACCGGATCGAGCCCCACATGCGATCGTTATTGACCGCAACGAAGGCCTGCGCCGCCGTGCCCTCCACCAATAGCCGCAGCTCCTCCACCGACGCGGACACCACCAGCCGATACAGTTCGGCGGTATCACGAATCCCTGAGTCGTGGGCCTGGCGCATCAGCGCCGCGAGCAGAGTCTGCGCATAACGGTTCCAGACCCGGTCATCGCCGGCGCCATCCGGGATCAATGAGCGCGCGAGTTGCTCAAAATCATAGGCATGACGAATTTCGCCGAACAAATCCCACTTGCGCGAGCGCGGATCGAAGGGATTTAGAATCATGTCACCACGCCCAGGATCAAAGAACCGCGCCAAGTACCCCCCATCCGGATCCGCAATCACCGCCCGATCGCCGCGCTCGAGCGCCCCACGCAGCAGTTCCCGAATTGCCGTGCTCTTGCCGGTCCCGGTGGTGCCCATCATCTTGAAATGCTTGGTTTCATCGAGCGCCGGCACGGCTTGACCAGCCAGGGTCAGACCGACGTCAGTCGGCTTTTGCCCCGGAAGAGGGACGTTGCCCAAGCTCGTCGCCAAATACGCGCCGCGCTTGTGCGCGGTGTCGGAGCGCGCCGCCGGCGTCCAGCGCCCGACCGCGAACCCGAGGGCCGCCAAGAAGAGGATTCCCGCCGTTTCACGAATCACACCTTGCGGAAGAATGTCGCCGAGGAAGGACCACGCCGCCCCGCCCACCAACACCACCCCGATGGCAAACAACGGGGCCAGCGCATAACGCCTAAGCGTCGCTCGGCCCCGATACAGCCCGGCCGCCATGGCGCACAGCGCGATGACATAGGCCACCTTCAGACTTGTGGTGCCGGTAGCCGCCAGCACGCCCTGCGCGGCCGTGGGTGCCGAATTCATACGCCGCGGGCACTCGTGTGGATAGCGTTCATTGCGTCAGCATAGCCCAACGATCGTTGCTTCCATTAATCGAGCGCGCCAGATGCGAAAACGGCTGGTCGCATGCCGATGGCTCATTTGGCGCTATGTACGTTGGCAGACGGTGTACAAATTCATTTAGGTCCAGGGTGGTGCGTTTTCAAGGATGCTGATCCTTACGAGAGCTGCCATTGTCGACTGCAGAGAATCGCCTCATTCAGATGTTGCCTCGCACGAGCCGCCTTCGGCTAGTCGATTGCGGCGAACCGGTCGAGCTGACCCTTAACGAGGTGTTGAGCGAGCGTGGCGTGGCGACGCGTCACGTGTATTTTCCCATCAGTGCTTTCGTCTCGCTGGTGGCCGCACTGGACGGTAAGCCCGCG
>CAZZXZ010000128.1:0-9616 GCA_964658135.1 uncultured Acetobacteraceae bacterium
CGGTTCCCTTCGGCGGGTCCTTATCCTTTGTGAGCAGCAGCGTATCGCCACCGAGATCCACCGCTTGATTCTGCATCTCCCGGCGTTCATCCCTGACGTAATTTGTATCGGTAAGGCCCACTACGTTGCCCAGCACGGTACACGACGCCACGTCGTCCTCGTTGTGGGTCATCACAACGTTTTCCGCTCCAGGCGCCGACGGAATGCTCAAGACACACCCGGCGGCCGCGAGAAACACCGCGCAGAGCTGGGCAAAGAAGAGATACCTCATAAATTTTTCCTTTGATACCTTACGAAAGTCGCGAGGGATACGAATGCCGCCCCATGTGTCGGCACCCTCATGTATACCGGCGCGGTAAGTTGAGAATGCTCAAGGTAAGATCACGAATCTAAGATCACGCATCCCGTCACGGAGTTCACCTCGCTTGTCTTCACGTCGCACTTTCATCGGTGGCACGCACGCCGCCATTGCCGCCCGATTCGTCCACTTTCTCGGTGCGACGATCCTTGCCGCCGCCACGCCAACCACCGTCACCGCGGCCCCGGCCACTGCGTCGGCAACCGCCTCGACACCCGTGCAACCTGCCACCGCCCACCTCATTGCATTGACCGGCGCCAACGTGGTCAACACCGACGGTTCTCCCCCGATCAAGAATGCCGTGGTCATCATCGACGGCGAGCGCATCCTGCAGGTCGGGCCCGCTGCCACCGTGCCCGTACCGCCCGGGGCCAAGATCATCGCGTTGGATAACCAATGGCTGATTCCTGGCCTGATGAACATGCACGTCCACCTTGGGCTCAAATTACCCGGCGCGGCCGGCGACTCTCTACTGACCGAGACCGATACCCAGGAAGTGCTGCGCATGGCCGGCAACGCCCGCCTGTCCCTGCTGGCCGGCGTCACCACGTTGCGCCTGGTCGGCGAAGACCACGGCACCGATTTCGCACTGCGTTCCGCCATCGACGCGGGCCAGGTGATCGGCCCCCGCATCAAGACCGCCGGCGAGGTCATCGTGCCGACCGGCGGCCACGGCTCGCTCGAGGCAGACGGCCCTTACGCCCTCGCCCACGTCGTTCGCGAACAGATCAAGAACGGCGCCGACTGGATCAAGATCGCCATCTCCGGCGGCATCTCCGATTCGCACGGCAGCGTGTCCTCTGCCCCCATGACCGACGAGGAAATGTCCACCCTCATCGAAGTCGCCCACCGCAACGGGATCAAGGTCACCGCACACAACGGCTCCAATGAAGCCGCGCGTCAGGCACTGAAATTTGGCATCGACGGCTTCGAGCACGGCTACCATCTCAATCTGGGTGTGCTCAAGGACATGAAGGCGAAGGGCGTATGGCTGGTCCCCACCATCGTCGTCACCCAACCCGGCGCCTTGGAGTTCTATCACAAGATCGGCTCGCCTCCCTGGTACCTGGAGCGCGTCAGGATCACCGGCGCCGATCACTGGGCCATGCTGCAAAACGCCATCCGCCTCGGCGTCAAGATTGCCTTGGGAACCGATCAGTTTCCATTCGAGCCCAACGACGGCACCAACGCCACCGTCGCCGAAGCCGAGTTGTACGTGAAGGCCGGCATGTCGCCGCTCCAGGCGCTGCAGAGCGGCACCATCCAGGCCGCCACCATGCTGGGAATGCAATCCGATTTGGGATCGATTGCCGCGGGCAAGTATGCCGACATCGACGCCGTGGACGCCGATCCGCTTCAGGACATCCATGCGCTGCGCCACATCGGTTTCGTCATGAAGGGGGGCGCCGTCGTGCGTGACGACCACGCCGATTTCATAGCGCCCTGAACTTCAACCTTGCCCGTCTAAAACGCCCCCTTGCGCTCGTCACATTATGCATGGCGTCATCTCCATTAGCGTTTGCAGCGACAGAGTGTGCTGCGGCAATCGCATCGAAGGTACGGATCGGTCAGCAATCAGCTTCTCGCAGCGGCTTTGCTGATGTTGCAGTCGGAGGGACGGATTTCGCCGTTGCCATTGATTTGATTTGCCGCACGACGGCGCACCCAGAAAAAGACTGAGGAAATCGCGGCGGGCCCGTATTGTGGCCTATTTGTGCTGCATCGCCGACATCCAGCGATCAACCTTCTGCTCCAGGATGTCGAGCGGCATGCTGCCTCCCAGCAATATCTGGTCGTGGAACGCCTTGAGGTCGAACGCCGACCCCAGGCGGCTTTGCGCTCGCGTGCGCAACTCGCGAATCTTGAGTTCGCCGATCTTGTACGACAGCGCCTGACCCGGGTAGGCCACGTAGCGCTCCACCTCCGCCGCCGCCTGATCTCGCGTCATCGACGAATGCGCCATCATCCACTCCACACCCTGATCCACCGTCCAACCGAACGCATGCAAACCCGTATCGATGACCAGACGGTTGGCGCGGAGAATTGCATAGGTCAGATGTCCATAATAGCTCCACGGGTCGTCGAACACCTCGAGTTCAGGGCCAAGACTCTCTGCATACAACGCCCACCCCTCACCATACGCATTGGTGAAATCGAAACGGCGGAATGCCGGTAGCTTTTCCTGCTCCTGCGCCAACGACGTCTGGAAATAATGTCCCGGCAGCCCCTCATGCAGCGTGATCGTCGTCACGACGAATTTATCCTGCACACCCGCCGCATACGTGTTGATCCACAAGATTCCCGGTCGTGAGCCGTTCGCCCCCGCAGGCGCATATGTTCCGTTACCCTGCGAATGCTTGGACGATTCCGGCAACGCGCGGATCTCGAACTTCGCCTGCGGCATCACGTCGAACAGCTTGGGCAACTGCCCGACGATGGCTCCGCGCGCCGCCTCGTACGCCGGGATGATCTGCGACCGATCGGAAAACTTCTGTGTTGGATCCGCGCGCACGTGCGCGAAAAAGTCCGACAATGTACCCTTGACGCCGAGCGCCTTCTGCACCTTCGCCAGTTCTCCCTCGATGCGCGTCACTTCCGCCCGCCCGAGCGCGTTGATCTGCGCCGGAGTCATGTCCACCGTGGTGTGATACCGCACGTCGTGGTCGTACAACGCGGCGCCGCCTGGCATCTCCCCCAAGCCCACGCTGGTGCGGGCGTGCGGTAGATACTCGTCGTGCAAAAAATTAAACATCCGCTCGTACGCCGGCTCGATCACCCTTGCGATTGTCGCCCGGTACGCCTCCCGCAACCGGCGCCTGTCCGCCCTCGAAAATCCCGCCGGCATGGCTGCCACGGGTTGCCAGAATTCGGTCTTTATCGCCGGCCCGCCGAAATGCGCCTGCAACTGCGGCAGGATCCGCTGCACCACTTTTTGCGGCAACACCTGACCCGTGCTCAAGCCCTCGCGCATACGGCCTATGGCATCGTCGGTCCAGCGTGCATAGTTGTCCGCCCGCATCAAGCCGGCGTCGTAATCCGCCACCGTCTTGAAGGGATAATTGCCTGACCCCGCTGCATCCGCTGCGAACTCCGTGTGCGCACCCTGGAAGTGATCGATTGGCAGGCGCCGAGCCGTCTCGAACACCGGACCCGAGTAGAATGCCGCCGACTGATCCAACTGCCCCCGAAGCATTGCGACGCTGATCTGATCGCTGCGCGACAATGTCCCCGGCCGAAAGACGCTCAGCGCCGCACGATACTTCGCCAGCATCGCCAGCTCCCGCGCCCGCCACGCATCCTCCAGCGAATCGTCGAAGTCACCCTCCCGCGGCGCAGTCCCATACGACAGCGCCAGGCGCGGATTCAAGGCCAGATAGTCCTGCCAGTACGCGTCGAGCACTCCCTGCAACTCGGTGCTCGCCGGCAGCACGTCCGGTTCCCGGGACTTGGAGTCGATGTACGCATCGACATTTTGTTGCAAGGCCCACAACGGCACATACCCACTGCCCAGGGCGACGCGATGATATTCGCGCAGATCGAAGCGCGTGCCGAGCGCCTGCCGCGCCCGCTCGCGCTCCGCCACGAACTTCCGCATGCCCACCATGAAGGATGTCGCCTGCCCCGGCACCGCCAGGTAGCGGTCCACCGCCCGGACGTTCGTGGCGTGCGGACTCGGCGTATTTTCGTCCAGATACTGTATCGCCTGCTCGCGGCTCCAATGCTTGTAGTGGAGCCCACTGTCGACGACCAGACGGCTGGCGCGCCACAGCTCGCCCGCGAGCATCCCGAACTCGGCATAAGGGTCTTGATAGAAGCCCAGGTCTTTCGCGAGGCGCTCCGCATACAAACCCCAGCCCTCGACGAAGGCACTGTCCTGCCACCACTCATTGACCTTGCGCAGGCGCGGAATCGACGCATCCACCAAGATGGTCGAGATTTGCATGTGATGGCCCGGGATCCCTTCGTGGTACAAAAGATCGTCCAACTCGTACAGCGGCATCACGTGCATGTCCGAAAGGTTCAAGTTCACCCGTCCCGGCCGGGAACCGTCCGCCGAACCGCTCTCGTAGAATCCCGGCGGCGACGACACCTCCTTGTAGGCTTCGGTACGAACCACCTCCAACGGCAGAGGCGCCGGCGCCTCGAATGCATCCGTGATCTTCGCCTGCATGGCCGCCACCAAGCCTCGCGCCCGCGCCAGGTACTGCGCCCGCCCGGCATCATCGTTGGATACATACTGCCGCGGATCCGCCTTTGTCTGCGCCATGAACGCAGCCAGACTTCCCTCGAAGCCCACCCTCTTCATCAGCGTCGCAATCTCACCCTGCGCCCGCGCCATTTCCTGAAGTCCCATCTCGTGAATCTGTGCCGGCGTCATGTCCGTGGTCGTGAACTGCCGGATGAGGAACGCATAGAATTCATCCCCATGATCCAGCTGCCATACGCCGCCATCCACCGGCGTGCGCCGCTCCTGCGACTGCAACAACGCAATCAGTTGCTCATAGGCCGGCTGCAAATCTTTGACCAGCGCCTCCTGCGCCAACCCGAGCAAGCGCACCCGCGTAGCCTCCGGCACCGCCAACAATGTCAACCGCCGCTTGAAGTCTGCAAAGATCGGACTGTCGGGTACACCCGCCGCGCCGGCCGCGTACCCCTGCGGCGCAGCCCCGAACGGCGCGCCCGCGATCACGTTCCGCGCGCCCTCGATCAACAACGGATACACCGTCTTCGGCATGTAGATGCCGCGCGCCGCCTGCCTCCGCATGTGGCCCATCAACTGCCCGATTGCCACCCGCGCCGCCCGGATGCGCCCGATATACGCCAGCGCATCCGACTCCGACTCCACCACCTGCATCCCAGTCAGCGTGCCCGGGATGTCGATGTGCAGGCCCACGATCTGGTTCAGCGCATAGAAATGATCCCGCCAGCGGTAGCGGTCGAGCAACAACTGCTGCTCATCTAGGAACACCCGGTATTGCAGCTGACTCGGTCCGTTCAACTTCGCATAATCGAAGCCCGTCTTCACCGTCTGCGCATCGCGGCGCACCCGCGCCGCATTCGCCGCCAACGCCCGCTCCGACGTGTCGTCCCACCGATCGTCACCCGCCTTCGAGCCGAACTCCGTGGCCAGTTGCGGACTGTTGAGGAGATTGCGCTGATACACCGCTTCCAAGAAGGCCGCGAAGCGCAGCGATTCTGAGTCCCCTGCGCCCGCTGCCCTGCTCGTCGCGGCGAGCATCAGGCACGCGAGTACAGCCGCCATTTTCCATGCCGCCCGCCGCCCGCGCACGGCCTATTTGGTCCGCACCGTCAACCGCACCCCGAAGCTCCGATACGACGGCTCCAAGAACATGCCCGTCACGAACGCCTTTTCGTATGCATTCGTGTAGTACTTCTTGTCGAACAGGTTTTCGGCGAAGGTCACCACGCTCCAGTTCTCGCGCGTCACGCCGAGCCGCAGATTCCAGACGTTGTAACTCGGCACCTGCCAGGGGAAGCCCGTATGAAATTCCGAATTCTGATCCGGCACGATGCCATCCTTGAAATACCATTCGAGGCGCGCGAAGCCCGACACGTTCGACGTCAGATTGCGCGAGTATTGGCTGTTTGCATGCAGCGTCCACTTGGGCGAGTTGGGCAGCGTTGCCCCGGACAGCGACTCGGACGTGCCGGTGCCCGTCTGTGCATCCGGATATGATGTGTAATACGCCCGGTCGTACCCCGCACCCGCGTTCACCGTCAAACCCGTCATTACCAATGCGGTCGCCTCCGCTTCGAAGCCATAGCTCTTCGCACCGGCCGCGTTCGCGATGCCGGTGATGAAATCCACGCCGCCGTTTGCCTGCTGCCCGACCGAATAGTCCGCCTGGATATCCTTCCAGCTCATGTAGAACACGTCCGCATCGAGCCGCAGGCGTTTGTCCGCGGATTCGCTCTTGACTCCGAACTCGTAGTTCCACAGGGTCTCGGGCTTGTAAACCTGATTGTTGGTGCCCGTGCCCGCAGCGTTCAGCTGCGCTTCCACGCCGCCCGCCTTGAAGCCGCGCGAAACCGTCGCATACAGATTCACCTCATCCGACAACAGATACAGCGCGGTCGCCCGCGGCGAGAAATTATTGAACGACGCGTTGCCATTAACGAAATTCTCGACCAGACCGTTCGAGGTGTTGAACCCATCGTTGTACACCGTCTCGTGCGTGTAGCGCGCCCCCACGGTGAGCGTCACCTTTGGATTGATGTGCCACGCTCCTTCACCGAACCCGGCATAGCTGATGTCCGAGGAATCGGACAGCGACGACGTCACTTCGGACCCATTCGGCAGACCGAACGGATTGTCGGCGCCGACGAACGTGTATTGCGTGGAATGACCGATGTCATGCCCGTAATAGAACCCGCCCGTCCAGTCGATCAGCCCACCCGGCTTCGATTGCACACGCAACTCCTCGCTCAAGGAACTGCGCTTGATCGATTCCTGCTCATAGAAGAGATCCAAACTGGACCCGTCGATGTCCCCACCCTCGAATTCGTTGGAATAAAGGTAACCGACCACGTTGGTCACCGTGTAACCGGCGCCGTCGAATTTCACGCGGTTCGACACATAATCGAACGTCGTGCCGTCGTCCTGGGTGCGGTTGAAATTAACCGTGCGCGTGTTGTTCGGATAAAATCCCGTGCCGTCCGGAATCGCCACGCCGTTGTACGGCGGTCCGCTGTACAGCGCGCTCGCCGAGAAATCCCCGAGCACGCCCGACGGCACGCCGTTGCGCATCCCCACGCGCTCGTGGCTTGCCGTCGCCGTGGTGTCGATGGTGAGCTGTTCCGTCGGCGTGTAGCGCACGATGACCTTGCCGTAGGTGTACTTGCTGTCATTGCCGCCGCCGATGGGATTGATGTTCTTGATGTTGCCGTCGCTGGTCTCGTCGCGGCCGACGATACGGAGCGCCAGGATGTTGTCGATGAGCGGCAGGTTCAAGATGACGTGCGAGTCAACCGTGTTGAAGGTCGAGTACTGCGAACTTGCCTCCGCGAAAAATTCGTTGGTCGGCTGCTTGGTCGTGATATTGATGGCGCCGCCCACGGAGTTTCGACCGAAATACGTGCCCTGCGGACCACGGAGCACCTCGATGCGGTCGATGTCCACGATCTCCGGATTCGACGTGCCCTGGGCTACGTTGAACTCATCGATGTAGAAACCGAAGCTGCCTTCCTTGATGTTGTTGTCGGGCGAGAGCTGATCGCTGATGCCGCGCAGCGACAACTCCTTGCGGTCACGCGTGCCCTCCGACGTGAAGCTCACGTTCGGCGTCTGCGAGAAATAACTGTCCACGCCCTGAAAATTCTGCTGCGTGATGGCCGCCGCGTCGAACACCGTCAGGCTGATTGGCACGTCCCGAACGTTCTCCACCCGGCGCTCGGCCGTGACGGTGATGTCCTCCAACGCGTCGCCGTCCACCTCGGCGCCAACCGCGTTGGCCCCACAGGCCACCGCCAGCAGCACCGCGGTTCCGCGAAATAGTGTCATAGCTTTCGTCATCCCCGATCTCCCATTAGTGCCAACCTCCCCCATCGATTATTTAATTCATTTTTTGGTCGGAACACCGGAGGTCGGTGCAGCCGCCGCCGACTCGTCCGGCACGCTCACGAAATTGATCAAGGAAATCTTCCCATCCCGGATGGTCGCGTAACCCATCACGCGATCCCGGCTGTCCTTGCCGTGCTCACGCCCCAGCACGAAGTGATGCGTGAAGATCTGCGTGCCGTCGGCCGACGTGAATTCGTCGATGAACGGCAGCACGATGGACACCGCCTCCGTCCGGGCTTGGATGTCGCGGAAGTGCCGCGCCAGATCCGCCACGCCCTTGCAGCGATCGCTGCCGTTGATGCGCATCACCGCATCCGAGGTAAAGTAATGGGAGAACGCCGCCTCGCTGAAGCCGTCCTTTTGCTTGTACGCCGCATTCCACCAAACGAACATCGCCACCAGCGGATCGGCGCTCGCCTCACGGGTCGCCCCGTACGCCGCGCCCGCGTTCCGTGCTGAATCTGCGTTGTGGTTCCCGCGTTCACGGCTCAAGGACCCCGCCACCGCGAGCACCACGAAAATCACCGCGAGACGAATCGACCTGCCGCGTTGCATGTGAAATTCCTTATGCAGTTTCAATCGTTTTTTGACCACGAGACCCTTGTTCATCACCATCCTGGGCTGCGCACTTCGCGCGACATGACCAGCGCCACTCCAACCGCCACCACCGCCAACCCATAGCCACCGGCGGCGGTGACCGCAATGGCCGGACCCAATCCCGCCGTATCGGCGAACAGATGAGCGGCGGCCAATGCCACCGCTGTCGGACCCAATCCAGCACCCAGCGCCACGTTCAAGAAGAAGCTCACCGCCATCGCGAGACCCCGCGATCGATTCGGTACCATGTCGAGGATGGCAGAGAAGCCGACCGCCGTGACCATGCCCGACAACGCGTAGTAGACCGGCACACCTGCAATCACCAACGCATAGCTCGGCGCATCCAACGAGGCTGTCACCGGCAGGATCAACAACCCTGCCACCAAGCACACCATCAACTTGGCCTGCCAACCGCCCCGCAGGGCCGATCGATCCGCGAGAGCGCCGCCCAGCAATACACCACCGCCGAAACCTGCCGTGAGCAAGATGCCCAGTTCCACGCCCACCCGCGCAGGATCCCCGCCAAACTCCCGGATCAACAGCGTCGGCGCCCAAGCACCCACCGCATTATCGACGAAGGACCCCGCCGCCAACATCACATACAGCGGCGCCGCGCGCGCCCATACCGATGCGCGCGACGGCGCTTCGACTCGGACTGTCGTCACCCGCGCCTCGATCGCGTCGTCCGCCGCCCGCCGCACCGGCTCCCGAATCACCAGCAGCACCCATGCCCACAACAGTCCAGGCGCACCGATGCACAGCAACACCAAGCGCCACGGCGCCAGTGTCGCCAGCGGCGTAGCCGCGAGCATACCCGCCTGCACCGCGTGCAACACGCCGCCGCCGATCAAGATCGCCGCGCCGCTGCCCATCGCGATGCCGCTCAAGAAAAACCCAACGGCGGTCCCGCGTCGCGACGGCGGAAAGTAGTCGCTGATGAGTGATATGGCGGCCGGAGACAAGGCTGCCTCGCCCAGTCCCACCACGATGCGCCCTGAAAAAATCTCGCCGAAGTGACGCGCGAGGCCGCAGGCGATCGTGCCCACGCTCCAGACGACGATGCCGCCGAGGATGAGATT
>CAZZXZ010000129.1:0-9597 GCA_964658135.1 uncultured Acetobacteraceae bacterium
CGCGGCGTGGTTCTCGACCTGCATCCCGCGGTGCATCGCGGCGCGCGCCCTCGCGCGGTGAATTGCGCTCGCGATCACGGTGGCGGTCCCGATCAGCGTCGCTACGATAACGATTCGATTCGCGTGGCGAACCGCCGTCGCGTCGCGCACCCTCGCGCGCCACGCCGTCTCGCCCGGATACGTCGCGTGCCGTATTGCTCCCCGTGGCACTGCTGCGGCTCGGCGCAGGAGCCGACGCGGCCCCGGTAGCGGCCGGGTTGGAGCCAAACAGCCATTTCCACAGCCGTATCAACGCGCCTTCCTGAACCAGGGCGGCCGCTGTCGGCACCGGCGCCGCCACCGGTTCCGCCGGCGTCGGCAACGGCATGATGGGCGCAGAGGACGCCGGCAGGATGCTCGGTACCAAAGGTGCCTCGCTCTGTGGCTTCTTGTCGCGATTGCCGATGTTAGAATCGTCGAGAACCGGTTGCTCCGCCAACTGATAACTCACGGTCGAGTTTTCGGGTAATTCTTTCTCATCGTCGCGAATACGGCGCAGCGTGTACGCAGGGGTCTGCAGATTCGGGTTCGGTACGATGACGAGCGAGACCTTGTCCCGCGACTCGATCTGGTTGAGCCAATCGCGTTTCTCGTTCATCAAATAGGTCGCCACATCCACGGGCACCTGGGCAATCACGCGCCCGGTACGCTCCTTACGCGCCTCCTCGCCGATCAAGCGCAAGAGGGCCAAGGACATCGATTCAACACCGCGGATGGTGCCCATGCCGCTGCAGCGCGGACAACTGATATGCGTGGTTTCGCTCAACGCCGGCCGCAACCGTTGGCGTGACAGCTCGAGCAAGCCGAAGCGCGAGAGTCGTCCCAGTTGAATTCTCGCGCGGTCCATCTTGACCGCATCGCGCAGCATGTCCTCCACCGCGCGCTGGTTCGCAGTCGACTCCATGTCGATGAAGTCGATCACGATCAGTCCGCCGATATCGCGCAGGCGCAATTGCCGGGCAATTTCCTCGGCCGCTTCCAGATTGGTGTTGCGCGCCGTGGCCTCGATATCACCGCCGCGCGTACTGCGCGCAGAGTTGATGTCGATCGAGACCAACGCTTCGGTGTGATCGATCACCAAGCTGCCGCCCGAAGGCAGCGTCACCTTGTGCGAGTAGGCCGATTCGATCTGGCTTTCGATTTGATAGCGCGTGAACAGCGGTACCGGATCCTGATAGAGCTTCAGCTTGCGCTGCGCATCCGGGGGCATGAAGCGTTGCATGTACTCCAAGGCTTTTTGAAAGGCCTCGGGCTGGTCGATGAGACATTCGCCCACATCGTCCGAAAAGTAGTCGCGCAGACCCCGGGTGACTGCATCGCTCTCTTGGAATATCAGGAACGGCGCGGGGCGCCCGTCGTTGGCCGCCACGATCGCGTCCCAGGCGGTCTTCAAATTGTTCAAGTCCCACTGCAGCTCGGGGGCGGTGCGGCCCACTCCCGCGGTGCGCACGATGGCCCCCATTCCCTCCGGAATTTCCAAGGCGTTCATGGCCTCGCGCATCTGGTCGCGATCTTCGCCCTCGATGCGCCGGGACACGCCGCCCGCGCGCGGATTGTTGGGCATCAACACCAAAAATCGACCCGCCAAGCTGATGAAGGTGGTGAGCGCGGCGCCCTTGTTGCCGCGTTCTTCTTTTTCCACCTGGACGATCAATTCCTGACCTTCCTGCAGAAGATCTTTGATGTTCAGCCGCCCACCGGCCGCCGGCTGCGCCCGGAAATATTCCTTGGCGACTTCTTTTAAAGGCAGGAATCCGTGGCGCAGGGCGCCATATTCCACGAATGCCGCTTCGAGACTGGGTTCGACGCGGGTGATTCGACCTTTATAGATATTGGATTTTTTTTGTTCCCGTGATGGGATCTCAATCGATAAGTCGTATAGCTTCTGACCATCGACGAGTGCGACTCGCAGTTCTTCTTCTTGAACTGCGTTGACGAGCATTCTTTTCATTTGCCCCAACTAAAGTGGTAGGGGCCGAGGAGGAGAGCCTGAGAATCGAAGCCGGGGCCGCGCGGTACGGCGCGGCAAGAATTAAGGAAACGCCTATCGCGATCCACGCGAACGGCATCGACATTACCCAATTCTGCCAAAACATATACAGCAAGCCCGGGGCCTTTTTCTCGGTAAACCGCTTGTAAAACGCTGGAGCTTGAGGCTCTCTCGCGCTTATCTCATCGGCCGAGCGATGGTCTGGAAATCCAGAACCAACTAAGATGTGGCGCCCCAAACCGATGGGGAGCCACCGAAACCGGTACCAACTTCGTCTTACCCCGTGGATAGACCAAGATTGAGGCGGCCCATCGAAATGGTCCAGCGCCTGATACGGTTTTCGGACATTATCACAACAGTCCGTCAGGGGCAATATAATCAATACCTTAGAAGATCGCTCACCGAAGATGTCAAAATTATGAATATCCCCGTTGCCGAGCCGGTCCATCTTCACATCCCGAAGAGCGCCGTGGAATTACGCACGATCACCGATGCCGAGGCAGGTCAGCGGGTCGATAATTTCCTCATGCGGCATTTCAAGACGGTACCGCGCAGCCGGGTGTATCGCTTGCTGCGCAAGGGCGAGGTGCGCGTCAACCGCAAACGAGTGGACGCGGAATACCGGCTTGCCATCGGAGACGAAGTTCGTCTGCCGCCGGTGCGAATCGATGCCGGTAGCGAGCCTGGCCAGCCCTCGACCAGTTTGCTCGAGCTGATCGAGCGCGCGATCATCTTTCAGGACAAGCACGTGTTGGTACTCGACAAGCCGGCGGGCGTTGCCGTGCATGGCGGCAGCGGGATGAGTTTCGGCGTGATCGAGGCATTACGAGCTTCGCGGCCCCGAGAAACGCTCGAACTCGTCCATCGACTGGACCGGGATACCAGCGGCTGTCTGCTGATCGCACGGGATCGGGCTACCTTGGTCTCTTTGCATGCCTTAATCCGGGGCGGCGGGATGCATAAAACCTACCTCGCCTTGGTGGCGGGGAGTTGGCAGCTCGGTACCAAGCGTGTCGATGCGCCGTTGGCCACCGATAACCGCGAACACGGCGAGCGCCACGTGCGCGTCGCACCGGCGGGCAAAGACTCCGTGAGCGTGTTCAAGCCGGTGCAATTCTTCGGTGCGCTGGCCACGTTGATGGAAGTGGACATTCCGACCGGTCGAACCCATCAGATCCGCGTTCATGCCTCGTTTGCCGGACATCCTTTATTGGGCGACGACAAATACGGCGATCGCGACCGCAACGCCGAATTGAAGCAGCACGGGCTGAAGCGGACGTTCTTGCACGCGCAATCCGTGGCGTTCGACTGGCCGGGAACAGGAGTGCCGTTTCATGTCAGCGCACCTCTGCCGGCGGAGTTGTCGGCGGTCATCGATGCCATTACCCCGATGAAGCGCTCTGCCAAGCGCGCGGCGCCGAAGGGCGGCGCGCGCGCCGCGAAGAAGAAGGCCGCACGCTAACGGCCGTACTCAAGGTACGTCGAAACCGGCAGCGCGCAGGATCCCGGCTAAACGGATCAACGGCAGGCCGATGAGGGCGGTGGGGTCGGAGCTGGCGATGGATGTGCACAAACCGATACCCAGCGCCTCGCTCTTGAACCCGCCCGCGCAGTCGACGGCGGATTCGCGCTCGACATAACGTGCGATGGTGGCCTCGTCGAGTTCGCGGAATCGGACCTCGGTCGTGTCGACGAACTCGTCGAGCGCACCGTCGCCGTGCCGGTGCACCGCGACGGCCGTAAGAAAGGCCACGGTGTTTCCAGAGCATGCGCGTAGTTGGTCCTTGCATGCTGCCGGCGAGCCCGGCTTACCCAGCAGGCATTCCTCCGGTCGTTCATCGATGAGCAAGGCCATCTGATCCGAACCGATGATCAGCGCCCGAGGATGTCGAACTGCGACCGCGCGGGCTTTTTCGCGCGCGAGGCGAGCCACCATGACGACCGCGTTTTCGCCCGGCAAGCGGCTTTCGTCGACGCCAGGCGCCAGGCACTCGAAAGGAATTTTCAAGCGCGCCAACAGGTCCCGGCGGTAGGGTGAGGTGGAGGCCAGAATCAAAGGAGGCGGAGACTTCAAAAACAACGACTTGCATCCGATTCATTTTTGACAGAGCTCGGCACGGGCCCTATCATACGCGCCCCATGGCGGCCGATGCTGACCTAGTCAACTGTGAGCGCCTGGCCGATGAAGGGGCCAAGTTGCAGCGCACGTATGAGCTGGGTGACCTGTCCCGGCTCGAGAGTCTGTTGGCCGAGCCCCGAGGGGCGGTTGGTGCAGCCTTCGCGTTCGCGAAATTGCCATCCGGGCGTCCGGGTGTGACGGTGACCGTGCAAGCCACCCCTCAGGTGGTGTGTCAGCGCTGCATGCGGGGGTTCTGCCTACCGGTGCTCGGCGGTAGCGATATCGAATTTGCGGCCGACGATGAAATTCTCGGCGCGGAGTCGGAGCGGGAATTTTTTAGAAGCGATAACGGGCTCGTGTCGTTGCGCGCATTGGTCGAGGAAGAATTGTTATTGGCGATGCCCATTGCGCCGGCGTGCAGCACGCCGCTGACATGTGGCAATGCGCCGAATTTAGCGGCCGAGGCGGTGCATGACCAGGTGGCCGACGGCATGCGCCGACCGTTCGGTGCGTTGCAAGATTTATTGAAGAAAACTCAAAGTTAGGACATAGACTCATGGCAGTTCAGAAAAGCAGAAAAACACCATCCAAGCGCGGCATGCACCGGTCTCATTCCGCCCTGGCGATACCGGCCGTCTCGATCGACTCCAAGAGCGGCGAAACGCATTCTCGTCATCGCATATCGCGTGATGGTTTCTATCGCGGTCGCAAGGTTCTGCAGACCAAAGCCGATCTGGCGGCCGGCGAAAGCGACGAATAACGCGTAGCGTCGCCGCCGAGTCTGCGTTGCTGAACATAGCCATCGACGTCATGAGCGGCGATCGAGGGCCATCCATCTGTGTACCGGCTGCACTGGCTGCCGCGCGCGCCACGCCCGGTGTTCAATTCACCTTGATCGGACGGCAGTCCGATCTGCAAAGCGCCGGTGCGGGCGCGGCCGGCACGGCGGCCGATTCCTTGCCGAACGTCTCCTGTGTCTTCGCGACCGAAGTGGTCGAAATGACCGATCACCCGCGCGAGGCGCTACGCCGCAAAAAAGATTCGTCGATGCGGCGCGCGCTCGATCTGGTGAAGGCCGGGCAGGCCAGCGCCTGTGTCAGCGCCGGCAACACCGGGGCTTTGATGGCGATGGCGCATTTCGTCCTGAAGATGCTGCCGGGGGTCGAGCGTCCGGCCATCGGCTCGTTGATTCCCTCGCGCGGCGGCCACACCTATATGCTGGATCTCGGTGCCAATGCGTCCTGCACGCCGCCGCAATTGGTGCAGTTCGGCGTCATGGGGTCGATTCTCGCGTCGGGGCTCGACGGGGCGCATGAAAACCCGCGGGTGGGCTTGTTGAATATCGGCGAAGAAGAAATGAAGGGCAACGAGAACGTACAGGCCGCGCATAATCTACTGGCCGAGAGCGGTTTGAACTACATCGGCTTCGTCGAGGGCCACGATATATTTTCCGACCGGGTGGACGTCGTGGTCACCGACGGCTTCACCGGCAACGTCGCTTTGAAAACCATGGAAGGAGCCGCCCGGTTCATCACCGCGTCGTTGCGGCAGGAATTTACCCGCAACCTGGTTCGCAAGCTGGGGGCGCTTGCCGCGAAGCCGTCGCTCGACGCCTTGCGGATGCGGTTGGACCCGCGTCGTTACAATGGCGCCACCATGGTCGGCTTGAATGGCATCGTCGTCAAAAGCCATGGAGGTGCGGACGGTTTTGGCTTTCAACGCGCCATCGAAGTCGCGATCCATGAGGCCCGGATCGGGGTACCGGCGCGAATCGCCGAACGGCTCGCCGCCTCGCGCGGGGTCTGAGCGCTCGATGTATTCAAGAATCGCAGGCACCGGCAGTTTTCTGCCGCAAAAAATCCTCACCAATGCCGATCTAGAAAAGCTCATCGATACCAGCGACGAATGGATTCGTACGCGCACGGGAATTTCGCAGCGTCACGTCGCGGCGGAAGGCGAAACCACCACCGATCTGGCTGAACACGCAGCGCGTCGCGCCATGGAGGCGGCCGGCGTGAGCGCGGCCGACGTCGACTTGATTTGCGTGGGAACCACCACGCCCGATCTGGTATTTCCGAATGTCGGCACCTTGCTGCAGGACCGCTTGGGCATCCACGGGTGTCCGGCGTTCAGCCTCGAAGCGGCCTGCACCGGATTCGTCTATGCGCTCAGCGTCGCGGACAAATTCGTGCGCCTGGGCGAGGCGAAGTGTGCCTTGGTGGTTGGTGCGGAAACGTTGACGCGAATCGTCGATTGGAACGATCGTGCAACTTGCGTCTTATTCGCCGATGGCGCCGGTGCCGTCATTTTGCAACCCTCGAGCGAACCCGGAATCATCAGCACGCGTTTGCATTCCGATGGCAAATACAAGGATCTTCTGCTGTACCCCGACGGTGTTTCCAAGGGCTTCAAGCTGGTGCGCGAAGGGAAGGCCGGCGTACAGATGAAAGGCAACGAGGTGTACAAGGTCGCGGTCAACACCTTGGGAGCGTTGGTCACCGAAACTTTAAGCGCCAACGGCATCACCAAGGATCAGCTCGATTGGCTGATTCCGCATCAAGCCAACATCCGAATCATCGAGGCCATCGCCAAGCGTTTGGAGCTGCCGATGAATCGAGTCATCGTCACGATCGGCGATCAAGGCAATACGTCCGCGGCATCGGTCCCGCTGGCGCTCGATACGGGAGTTCGCGACGGCCGAGTCCAGCGCGGACAACTTTTGTTGCTCGAAGCGTTTGGCGGAGGTTTCACCTGGGGGTCCGCCCTGATCCGCTATTGAACCGCACGCTGTTGCCGTGCCGAATGAATCGAACCGACCCGGCGAGGTTGACATGCGAGTGCTTCCTGTTCCAGCATGAGGGCGATTGAACAATAACGACTGATGGGCAACCGGGGGGGGGCATCGAATGCGAATTGCCATGCTTCGTATTCTCTGTTGTGGCACCGTCGGGTGTCTGGCGGGTCTGCTTGAACCCGGCAGCGCCAGCGGCGATACGGCGCAGAGCGTCGGCAGTGCCGACACGCTGACGGAAATCATCGTAACCGCGACCAAGCGCGCGGAAAATCTGCAGGCAATCCCTTTGACGGTCTCGGTCGTATCGCAGGCCGACGTTCAAGCGCAAAACCTGGTCGACACGTCCGACCTGAAGCGACTCATTCCCGATCTGACCTTTCAGCACGGCAACAACCCGGGCAACAACTCGTTCGGCATGCGCGGGATTTCGACTTTCGCGCTCGGGCAGGGACTGGAACAGTCGGTGGGTATTGCTTTTGACGGAGTACCGCTGGCGCGAGCGGCGGGTTCGGTCGCCGATCTGGTCGACATCCACAGTGTCGAAGCCTTGAAGGGGCCGCAGGGAATGCTGTTCGGCAAAAATGCGTCGGCCGGTCTCGTCAACATCGTCAGTAATTCGCCCGAACTCGACAAGACCGATACGACGTTCCGGGTCGCCTACGGCACCCTCAATCTAAAGGAATATTCAGGCACCGTGAATCTACCGGTGACCGACGATTCCGCATTGCGAGTGAGCGCCTGGAAGTTTCAGCACGATGGACCCGTCCACGAGGTCGATACCGACCTAGACATGAACGACAAGAGAAGCGACGGCGCGCGTCTGAAATATCGCTGGAAACCCACGGATGCGCTCGATCTGAATTTTACCGGCGAATGGACCAGTCACGATGAAAACGGCACCGGCTATACCGTTCGGTTTTTCGATCCCGCGAACTACACTCCCGGCAATGCGGGGGCTCTGATCCAGGCCTGGGAGCTTGCGCACGGGACTTCGCCGTCCGACGATAATCGCACCGCACGCGCCCAAAACATTCCGTATTACGACAAGGGCCACACCGCCGCGTACACGGGTCAAGGCGATTATTCGGTGGGCGAGGGAACGCTGACCGCCATCGTGTCCTACCGCAACGTGTTTAACGACGATCAATTCAACGCCTTCCCCACCGACAACCCGTACGTCACGCAATTCAACGCTCAAGATGCGCAGATCTACGACCAAGTCTCCGAAGAAATTCACTACACCTCGCCGGCCGACGAACGTCTGCGTTATGTGGTGGGTTTGTTCAACTTCAGATTGAATCTACGGGAAAATCTGGGGATCGGTCTGAACGTGTATCCCACCCCGTTGGTCGTCAACGATAACTTCTATACCAACGTCAAAAACGACAACTACGCGGGCTTCGGCGAAGCAACCTTCGACATCACGTCGCAGCTGCATGTCATCGCGGGCCTGCGACGCTCCACCGATAAATTGTACGCATCCATGGACCGCACGTTCCTTTCGCCGGCACCGGCTATGTTTCCGGGCTTCAACCTGCCCGGCGATGAGTTCGGGTTGTTCTCGACCTCGAACTCGACCACCTACAACGACATTTCGTGGCGCACCGGGTTGCAGTATCAAATAACGCCGGACGCGATGCTGTACGTCACCGCATCCAAGGGCTACAAGGGCCCGGGCAACGGCTACAGTCTGAACAGCACGCAGGCTTCGCTCGCCGCAAGCAATAACGGCATCGTCAAACCGGAGATCGCCCATGATTACGAGGTGGGTTTCAAGAGTCAGTGGTTCGACCGCAGACTGACGGTGAACGTCGCGGTGTACGATGAGATCTTCGACGATTTTCAGACGACATTGGTGGTGCCGGGTCCGACCGTGGTATTGGCGGTGGAGAACGCGGGTCAAGCCAAGAGCACCGGTGTCGACTTGGATGCCAGCTGGCTGGTCACGTCGGCCTTCAGCTTGATCGGCAACGTCACCTATGACGATGCGCGCTACACCGATTTCAAGAATGCGAGTTGCTACGGCGGCCAGACACTCGCCGAAGGCTGCGTGGGCAGCGCGCAAAACCTCGACGGGAAGCGTCTGCCGAATACGCCGAAGGCGAGCACCGGCCTCACGGCGCGTTACGAACGCCCGCTCAACGACAAGCTGCGTGGCTATCTGCAGGCGAACTACAGCTATCGCAGCGGCGTGATTTTCAGCAGCAGCGAGGATCCGCTCACCGCGCAAGGCGGTTACGGCCTGGTCAATGTCAATGCGGGGGTCAACACCACGGATGGGCGCTGGGGGATATCGGTCTATGGCAACAATGTGCTCGACAAGCACTACGTAGATTTCATCAGCTACGTCACCAACAACGTCTTCTACACGAACGACATCGGCTACGAAGATCTGCAGACCTTCGGTGTCGCCTTGACGGCACATTTCTAAGAAAGCGACGGCGACGGACCGTAGCGCGCCGGCTCACCGATACGGCGGCCTCGCTCGACGCATACCTGCGAGAGGCGCCGCGTGAGCAGTAATGAAACACAAAAATGAAAACGCCGCGGTTTGAGCCGCGGCGTTTTCGTTCACATCAAATGTCCGAGATTTTACTTCGACACTGACTTCTTGAACATGCGATCGATCTTCTCGTTGATCGCTTCGATGGCGGT
>CAZZXZ010000130.1:0-9550 GCA_964658135.1 uncultured Acetobacteraceae bacterium
CTCAGCAGCGCGAAGTTCCTCAGCAACGCGAAGCGCAGCCGCAGCGCGAGGAAGCACGGCCGCGACCGCAACAGGCGGGGCCACAGCGCGGCGGCGAGCCGGAGCGTAGTCAACCGCAGCAACAACCACAGCGGCAAAATGCTCAGCCGGCGCGTCCGGCACAGCAGCGGCCGCCTGAACACGAGGAAGATCATGAACGTCATTAACCACGATTCCACGGCACACCGCTTTTCCACGCTGATCGACGGGAAAACCGCGGTCCTGGACTATGATTTGACCGACAGCGTAATGATCATCACGCACACCGGGGTTCCGGAGGCGATCAGTGGGCGTGGCGTCGCGGCTGACTTAATGCGTGCGGCGGTGAACGCAGCGCATTCCGCCGGTTGGAAAGTAGATCCGCAGTGTTCCTATGCTGCCGCTTATCTGCGGCGCCATCCCGAAGGCGATCGGCAGCACGAAGAAGATCTGTTGGACGAGGCGCTGGACGAATCGTTTCCCGCCAGCGACTCGCCGTCGGTGGGGGGGAGTAACTAGTTTTTTGGCGGTAATGGGGTGTGAGGCCGGGTTCGGCCTCACGTTGGTGTGTGGGCGCCCCGGTGGGCGCTCGTAAATCCTACTTCTCAAGCATCGGCTTACCTTCGTGAGCCACCAACAGATCGTGCATGTCATTCGCATGCTCTTCTTCGACTTCCAAAATACCCTCGAGCATCGTTCGCGTGGCGGGATCTTCGTTGTTGAAGTAGCGGATCAACTCGCGATAATGATCGACCGCTATTCTCTCGGCAATCAGGTTCTCTTTGATCATTTCGACCAAGTTGTCGGCCGTGCCATATTCTGACGCGGATCGCATGGCCAAACCGGTCGGATTGAAATCAGGCTTGCCGCCCAGCTGGTTGATGCGCTCGGCCACCATGTTCATGTGTTCGGCCTCTTCGCGCGCATGTTCGGTGAACTCCGCTTTGACACCTTCGCTGGATATTCCCGTCGCCGATACGGCATGCATGGTGTAACGCAGAACGCATACTATTTCCGTCGCCAGCACGCTCTGCAAAATCTCAATCGTCTTGTCGACATCCCCTTCGTAGGTGGACTTGCCCACACTGTCGCCGATGTTTTTTCGGGCCCGATCGCGCAACGTCTTGACGTCGGTGAGAAACGGTTTGCCCGGTTTCGTTTGTGCATTCATTGCTATCTCCTAGGACACATTAATAGTCGCGATACCATACACCGAGGCTCGAACGAAGCCGAGGGACGGACGGTTTGCGCGGAGTCGGCCGTCCTGCCGAGCTGCTGTCGGTGAAACCCGGACAGCCGCCTCGTCACGCGCTCGTCAATGCGGCCTCGAGGCCCACCACCAGGGGACCGAGTTTCGGCGGATTGGCTTCGAACGTGGGCGTGATGCCGCGTGCTGTCAGCGCGCGCGAACAAACCGGACCGATCGACGCCACCACCAGGCCGTTTAGCTGTACGGCCAATTCAGCCGCACATCCCAAGGTATCCGCAACGGCGTACAGGTTCTGTATTTGCACGGCACTGGTAAACACCACGGCATCGACGCGCGAGGCGGCCAATGCGCCGAGCAGTTGCACCAACGGCTGTACATCCTTGGGCAATGCCCAACGGTACGTTGCAATCTCCTCGACGACGGCGCCGCGCGCCTCCAGCGAATCTCGTAGAAGCTGATTGGTGGCTCCGTAACGCTGAACCAACACGCGGACTTTACTTAGAGGCACGTCGGCAATGGCGGCGAGCACGAACTCCGTGGTGAAGGGAGACACCGCGCGTTTATCGATCCGCACCTGACGGCCGTTTAATTCGCCCAGCGGTTTCGGGCCTCGAACGACCACGATCGCCTGTGCGAGCAAGCGCATGAGCTCCTCCGTCAACCCGAGAGAGTCCGTCATTTGGAATAGCCCCCGCGTCCCGACGCCCGTCTGAAAAATCACCAGCCCGAAGGGCTGCAAGCGCCAGGCCGCCATCAAACTCGTGACGGCCTGCGGGTCCACTTCGGCAATCTCTTCCAGCGCCGGCGCCAACAGCGGGATGCCGCCGCGCCGTGCGATCAAATCGCCGAGATGAGGGCCGGTTCGAGTCTCGAGAATCGCCACAACTTTGGATTTCATGCTTCCGATCCTTACGCAGGCTGCGCTAAGCGCCGATCAAACCCGCGGTCACGTTGATCGCGAATCCCAGTATCGACGCGTTGAAAAAAAACGACACCAGCGTTTGTGCAATGACGACTTTACGCACCGACACGCTTGTCGTGGAGACGTCCGAAGTCTGACAGGCGGCGGCTATGGTGAAAGAAAAATAAGCGAAATCCCAGAACACGGGCAGGGGCGTGCGCGGAAACTCGAGCGGTCGTTCTTCGTCGTCGCCGCTGTAATACATGTCGGCATAGTGGGTGGTGAACATAGTCGGCACCAACAACCAGGAATCGACCAACGTGAGCATTGCCAGCGCCAGGTGGCCGACGCGTTGCGAGCCCGACGTCTGCTTCAAGGTCGCCAGGGGCTCGACGATGGCGATCACGCTGAGTACCGCGGCGAATACCACTATGGTAAGAATGAACGGCGCCGATTCGTCTTCTTCGCTGTAGCGAGACCGGATGCGCTCCGCACTCAGACGCGTCATCCACCAGTAGATGAGACACAGGAACAACACCACCCCGACGTTCCAGCACGCGAGTATGCGACTTGTCAGCGACCAGTGCGGCGGCAGAAAGAAGAAAATCGTCAACCCCACGATGACCGAGCTCCACACTCGCGGGTGAGACCGGAAGACATTGCTCATGGAGCGGATCATAGGCGGAAGAAATAAGGCACGGCGATGAGCAGCGCCCCGATCGCTACGAGCGCTATCACGTTGGGAATGACATAGGGAAAGACCATCAGCACGATACCGCACACCAACGGCACCACGGCGCGCTGCCGTTTACCGTAAAGAAAATAGGCGAATCCGACCGAACTGAACAGTAGTCCCCAAAGCAATATCGCGACGTTCAACTGCGTCGGACCCGCGCTCGCGGCCGTCCGTTCACGTCTACTTGCTTTGCTTGGCGACCAACCATTGCACCAAAGCAACCAGCTGGTCGGGCCCGCCGGCCGATTCTTCCTGCACGCGGTATTTGCCGTCGACCACGATGGTCGGCGTACGGTCCACACGGTAGGCCGCTATCGTATCGTCGGCACTGCGCACCTTGGTGTCGACCGAGAAGGATTTGGCGGTGCTCAGGAATTTTTCCGTCGGCACGCCGGCTTTCTGGTTATAAAATTTGGCGGCGTCCTCGATGCTCGGCAGCTTCGCTTTGATCCGCTGCGTAGCCGGGTCGATGATGCCCAATTCACCGGTTTTCCAAACCGCATCGAACATGGCATCGTGCGTCTGCTCGGCCACTCCGAGCGCCTGCGCCGTCAAAAAAGCGAGCTGTAGCATCGGCCAATCCTCGGCTGGATTGAACGAGGCGGGTAGATAGTCGACGACCGCGTTGGCCGGCAATGCCTTCTTCAGTTGATGCATCACGGGGACGAACACATTACACGCAGGGCACCCGTACGAAAAAACTTCGGTAACCTCGACTTTGCCGGGTGCCAAGGTCGGCGGGCGCGGTGGATCGATGACGAAGTAATTCTTACCCTCCGTCCACGCGGTCGCAGCCTGTGTGGTAACGCCGAATGCCAGCAGCAGACCGGTGGCCAACACGAGCGCAGGACGCAATTGCATCGAGATTCTCCTTGTCACGAAGCCAGAGATTCTAACCGATTCCAGACGAGACGCGCCGCCTCCGCCGCTCCATTCTCGCGGTCCAGTACCTTGCGCACGTCGGCTGCGCGGCTCGAGTAGGCGGGCGCGTTCATCAACCGCTCGAGTTCACGCGAGGCCGACACCGCATCGTAGCGCGCCGGCGGCAACGACCGCGCGACGCCTAAGTCGACGGCGCGCGCGGCGTTGTCGAGCTGATCGCCGAAAAAAGGCACGATCAATTGGGGTCGGCCGGCCTGCAACGCCTGAGCGAGCGTGCCGATGCCGCCTTGATGCACGATGGCCGCGGCGCGTGGAAAGAGCAGCGAGTGCGGGGCGTAGGCGGTGACGAAGACTGACGCGGAATCGAAGCCGGCGTAAGCGGCCACCGCCTCGGCGCCCACCAACAACACGGCGCGTTTGCCGAGTCGGTTTGCTGCGCTTAGACTCTCCCGGTAAAACGCTCCAGGATCGTTCACGATCAGGCTGCCCAAGGTAAATACGATGGGTGCAGCGGCCCCGTCGAGAAAGCGCACCAAGGCATTCTCCAACACCGCCGGCGTGCCGTCGTCGCTGTCGAACGTCGCAAAGCCGACGATGGACGTCGGTTGCGGATAATCGGCCCGCACGCCGCCGAGCACCTTCGAGTACAAGGCGATGGCGCCCTCGGCAGAGAATTGGCCGTCGAAGAGAGGATCGCCCGTAGCCGGTGCGAGGCCGATCTCGCTGCGCAGTGCACGCGCGGGCTGCAACCATCCACCCAGCAGATACTTGCCCAGCCGCAGGCCGTAGCCGGTTACCCGCGGTCCGCAGCGACGGCATAGCGACGTCAGCCAGGGCGCCTGCGGCAGTACCGGCGGATCGAAAGCCGAGAGAAACATCAGCGGCTGCAGCACGATGGCGATCCAAGGAATGGCGCCACGTTCGGCCGCCATGCGCGCGCCGATACACAAACTGCTGGTCAACAACAAGTCGGCACCCGCGCTGACCGTCACCATGTCTTCATACGCGACGCGTATGCTCGGCGCGACGAGTTTACGCAGTAGGAAATCGCCTTGGGTCAACACGGCCCGCGTCAATTGCGCCCGATTCATTCCAAGCAGCCGCTGCATGTCATCGAAGCTGGGCCGCACCGCGCGAAACGCCAGGCCCGATTTTTCAACCTTCGATCGGTATTCGGCCGCCGCCGCCACCACCACGTCCGCACCGCGCGCCTTGAGCGCCAAACCCACCGCGATGAACGGATGCAAATCGCCCAGCGATCCGATGGTGACGAGCACGACTTTGCGGCCGCGCGTCTTAACGTTTCCTAACACTAAAGGCCCGCATGTTCACGATTGTGGGGTTCTCTTTGGGTAGTGCAGCGGCTCGGAAGACCGTAAAGTAACGGGCTGTGCCTTATCATAGCGGGTTACCGCAGGAGCCGAGCTTTTGGTGAATACGTCCGTACCCCCTGTCAGAAGTTTTTTGCAGAGATATCGGGGTGCATTGATCGCGCTGGCGGTGGTGCTCATTTTTGCGTTGATCGTGTTTCGGATCGTGCAGCACCGGGCGCCGCCGATGGAATCGGAGCGCGGCCGTGGGCGCCGCAATCAGACCGAGCCGGTCGCCGTTGCGGTGGCCCAGGTGACGCCCGGCGACATCGAGATTCGAATCCCGGCGCTCGGTACCGTCACGACCTTCGCCAACGTCACGGTGCGGACGCAAATCAGCGGCACGCTGCAGAAGATCCTATTCGTCGAGGGTCAACTCGTACACCAGGGCGACGTCATCGCGCAGATCGATCCGCGGCCCTATGAGGCGGCGTTACAAACGGCGCAGGGGAATCTTGCCCGCGACCAGGCGCTGCTCGCCGATGCACGTCTGGACCTCAAACGCTATGAAGGGTTGGTCAAGGAAGATTCGATCGCCGAACAACAGCTCGATACCCAAAAAGCGTTGGTCGATCAGTACATCGGTACCACTCAGTCGGATGAAGGCGCGGTCAAGACCGCGCAGGTGAATTTGTTGTACACCCGTATCGTATCGCCGGTGACCGGCCGCGTCGGCATACGGCAGGTGGATCAGGGCAACTACGTCACTCCCGGCGATACGAACGGGATCGTCATCATCAACCAACTGCAGCCCATCAGCGTGATCTTTTCCATTCCGGAGGATAACGTGACCTCCCTCATGCAGCGGGTGCGCCAGGGCAACAGCATGACGGTCGAAGCCTACGATCGAGCGAACGCGGTCAAACTCGCGACCGGCCGCTTGTTGACCGTCGACAATCAAATCGACACCACCACCGGCACGGTCAAACTTCGTGCCGAATTCGCGAACACCGATGGCTCATTGTTTCCCAATCAGTTCGTGAACGTCCAGCTGCTGCAGGAGTTGCTGAAAAACCAGCTGATCATGCCTAACTCGGCGATTCGTCGCGGTGCGCCCAACGGCGTGGTCAGCACCTTCGTCTATCGTCTGAACGAGGACCGTACCGTGTCGGTGCGACCCGTCACCCTCGGCGTGGTAGACGGGGAAAGAGTCGCCGTCAGCGCCGGACTGGCCGCCGGCGACGTCGTTGTGACCGAGGGTGCGGATCGCCTCCGGGACGGCGCCCATGTCCAGCTCCCGGCGACGGCGCCGAAACCTCCCGCGGACGCCGCCGGCACGGAGCAGCCGCCCAAGGCGCCTACGCCAGGAGCGCATCGGCACCCGCGTCCCAACGCACCGACTTAGGCATGAATCCCTCCCGCCTATTCATCTTACGTCCGGTGGCAACCACCCTGTTGATGGTGGCCATCTTGATCGTGGGAGCCATGGCTTACCGACAATTGCCGCTGTCGGCGTTGCCCGAGGTTGCGTATCCCACCATCGAAGTGGAGACGTTCTATCCGGGCGCCAGTCCGGAAGTCATGACGTCGGCCATCACCGCGCCGTTGGAAAAACAGTTCGGCCAGATGCCCGGCTTGAGCCAGATGTCCTCGACGAGTTCGGGAGGCGCTTCCGTCATCACGTTGCAGTTCAACCTAGCGCTGGCCATCGACGTCGCCGAACAAGAAGTGCAGGCGGCTATCAGCGCCGCGCAGAATTTGCTGCCGCAGGATCTGCCGTCCCCGCCGATCTACGCGAAGGTCAACCCCGCCGACACGCCGGTGCTCATCCTCGGCATCACTTCGAAAGTCATGCCGCTGACGGAAGTACAGGATTTGGCGGACACCCGGATCGCCCAAAAACTTTCCCAGATCAAGGGCGTGGGCATCGTCAGCATCAGCGGTGGACAGCGCCCCGCCGTGCGCGTCATCGTCAATCCGCGTGCCCTCGCGGCCTATGGGCTGAACATCGACGATTTGCGAACGACCATCAGTAACGCGAATCAGAATGGCCCGAAGGGCACGCTGGATGGTCCGAGCAGCGCGTACACGGTGGATACCAACGATCAGATACGCAATGCGGTCGACTACGGCAGCATCGTGGTTGCCTACAAGAACGGCGCACCGGTGCGGCTCAGTGACGTGGCAACCCTGGTGTCAGGCGCCGAGAACGCCAAACTCGGCGGCTGGATGAATTCGACCCCCGCCTTGATCGTCAATGTCCAGCGGCAACCTGGCGCGAACGTCGTCGCCGTCGTCGACCTCATCAATCAGCTGTTGCCGAGTCTGCAGGCCTCCATGCCGGCCGGCGTCGACGTCACCGTCCTCACCGACCGGACGACCACCATCAGGGCATCGGTCAAGGATGTCGAGTTCGAACTCGTGTTGTCCGTCGTGCTCGTCGTCTTGGTCATCTATGTGTTCCTGCGCGACGTGCCGGCGACCATCATTCCCAGCCTGTCCGTGCCCTTGTCGCTGGTCGGCACGTTCGCCGTGATGTATCTGGCGGATTTCAGTTTGAATAATTTATCGTTGATGGCGTTGACGATAGCCACGGGGTTCGTCGTCGACGATGCCATCGTGATGATTGAAAACATCTCTCGCTACATCGAACTCGGCGAACCGCCGCTCGAAGCGGCGTTGAAAGGCGCGGGGCAGATCGGTTTCACCATCATTTCGTTGACCGTGTCGCTGATCGCCGTGTTGATTCCCCTGTTGTTCATGCAGGACGTGGTCGGTCGGCTGTTTCGCGAGTTCGCGATAACGCTGGCGGTCACCATCCTGATATCGGCGGTGGTTTCGCTGACTCTCGTGCCCATGCTGTGTGCGAAGCTGTTGAAACACCGGCCCGAGCGTGCCGCCAATCCGCAATCCGGCCGCTGGTTCAGTGCCGTCGTCGAGTGGTACGGTCGCAAACTCAAATGGGTCTTGGACCACCAAGCACTCACCATGTGGGTGGCCACGGCGACCGTGATCGCCACCGTCCTTTTGTATATCTTGATTCCAAAAGGCTTCTTTCCGGACCAAGATACGGGATTGATCCAAGGCGTCTCCGAAGCCAGCGAATCGATTTCGTATTCCGCCATGGCCGATCGTCAACAGGCGCTCGCGGTTGCGATCCTTACCGATCCCGACGTGCGGAGTCTTTCCTCCTTCATCGGTGTGGACGGCAACAACGTCACGCTCAACAGCGGGCGTTTCCTCATCAACTTGAAGCCGCGCGATGAGCGGTCTGCGAACGTCGCGGAAGTCATGCGCCGCCTGCGCACGGAAATCGCCGACGTTTCCGGCGTCACGCTTTACATGCAACCGGTCCAAGACCTCACGCTCGACAACACCGTCAGCCGCACTCAGTACCAGTTCACGATGGAGAGCGCCGATGCGGCGGCGTTGGCGACCTGGACACCGAAGTTGATGGCGGTGTTGCGCCAGCAGCCGGAGCTGGCCGACGTGGTCAGCAACCAGGAAGACAACGGCCTGGCCGCCTACATCACCATCGACCGCGACAGCGCCGCGCGCTTAGGGATCAGCGTGGGTACCGTGGACAACGCACTCTACGATGCCTTCGGCCAGCGCATCGTGTCCACCATATTCACCCAGTCGAACCAGTATCGCGTCATCATGGAGGCGGATCCCGCCTCCTACCGTTCGGTGGACTCGCTGGCGTCGATCTACGTGCCCACCTCGAGCGGGGGCCAGGTCCCGCTCTCCGCCATCGTCAAGGTGGACGTCGAAACCCGTCCCCTGCTCATCAATCATCTGGCGCAATTTCCGGCGACCACGGTGTCGTTCAATTTGACGCCCCAGGCATCGCTCGGCGCCGCGGTGACGGCCATCGAGGCCGCGGAACGCAGCATCGGTTTGCCGACCAGCATCCGGGTTACCTTTCAGGGTGCCGCGCTGGCCTTCCGCAACAATCTCGACAATGAATTGCTGCTGCTGGTGGCCGCCGTGCTCGTCATGTATATCGTGCTCGGCGTCCTCTACGAAAGCTTTATTCATCCGATCACCATTCTCTCGACGCTGCCATCCGCCGGCATCGGCGCCTTGCTGGCATTGATGTTGGCCGGCGACGACCTCACCATCATCGCCTTGATCGGAATCATCCTGTTGATCGGAATCGTCAAGAAGAATGCGATCCTCATGATCGATTTCGCGGTCGATGCCGAGCGCAACCAAGGGCTGACGCCGCGCGAAGCCATCTATCAGGCCTGCCTGCTGCGCTTCCGGCCCATCTTGATGACCACCGTGGCCGCCATTTTCGGCGCGCTGCCGCTGATGTTCGGCACCGGCACGGGATCGGAATTGCGCCACCCGCTGGGCATCAGCATCGTGGGCGGTCTGTTGGTGAGCCAGGTGTTGACCCTGTTCACGACTCCGGTCATCTACCTGCAACTCGGACGCCTGGCATTGCGCTTGCGGTCGCGCACGCGGCCCCCGGGGGAGCGCGGCGC
>CAZZXZ010000131.1:0-9508 GCA_964658135.1 uncultured Acetobacteraceae bacterium
GCGCCCCATCCTCTGGCACATCATGAAACTGTACGCGGCATTCGGCATCACCGAGTTCATCGTGTGCCTGGGGTACAAGGGTTACATGGTGAAGGAATATTTCGCCAATTACTTCCTGCACCAGGCGGACGTGACCTTCGACATGGCCGGCAACCGGGTCGAATACCACGACTGCCGCAGCGAACCGTGGAAGGTGACGCTGGTCGACACCGGCGAGGAGTCGATGACGGGCGGACGCCTCCTGCAGGTGGGCAGGTACCTGAATGCCGGCGAGCCGTTCTGCATGACCTACGGCGACGGACTTGCCGACATCGACATCGGCGCGGAAATCGCGTTCCATCGGGAGCGCGGCTGCCGGGCGACCGTGGCCTGCGTGCGTGCGCCGGCGCGGTTCGGCCGCGTGGCGCTCGACGGCGGCAGGGTGGTTGCATTCGAGGAGAAGCCCCAGGCCGAAGGCGGCCTCATCAACGGCGGTTTCTTCGTGCTCGAGCCCGGCGTGCTCGAACTCATCGACGGACATGACACCGTCTGGGAAAAACAACCCATGGAGGAGCTGGCGCGAACGGGACAGCTGTCGGCCTGGGTGCATCGCGGATTCTGGCAGCCCATGGACACGCTGCGCGACAAGCAGCATTTGAACGCGCTGTGGGAGGCCGGCGACGCACCGTGGAAGCTGTGGGCGAATTGAACCGGCCGGGGACGAGCGGGCCGTATGAACCCGGCGGGGCCGGTTTGCGTCACGTCTGCCGCGCGTGCGGCGGCGTGCTGTCCGTGACCATGGCCGACCTGGGCTTGCAGCCGCCGTCGAACGCGTTTCTGTCGTCCCCCGATGCCGCCGGCGACGAGCCGCGCTATCCCTTGCGCGCCAAGGTGTGCGCGGACTGCCGGCTGGTGCAGATCGACTACGACGTGAGCCCGGAGGAATTGTTCGGCGACTACGTGTATTTCTCCTCGTATGCGGACGAATGGCTGGCGCATGCC
Organism: uncultured Acetobacteraceae bacterium; assembly: GCA_964658135.1. Classification (GTDB taxonomy): domain Bacteria; phylum Pseudomonadota; class Gammaproteobacteria; order Steroidobacterales; family Steroidobacteraceae; genus Bog-1198. The sequence goes on from CAZZXZ010000131.1 coordinate 982, forward strand.
GAGGCGTACTGCGAGATGGCACAGCGGCGCTTCTCGCTGGGGTCCGGCAGCCTGGTGGTCGAGCTCGCCAGCAACGACGGGTATCTGCTGAAGAATTTTTTGCGCATGGGGGTGCCGGTGCTGGGGATCGACCCGTCGCACACCGTGGCGGCGGCGGCCGAGAAGATCGGCGTTCCCACCCTGGTCGAGTTCTTCGGTGAATCGCTGGCGCGGCGGCTCGCGAGACGCGGGCGGGCCGATCTCATCGTCGCCAACAACGTGCTGGCCCACGTGCCGCGGCTGAACGATTTCATCGCCGGCATGGCCGCGCTGCTCAAGCCCGAGGGCAGCGCCACCATCGAATTCCCGCATCTGTTGACGCTGATCGAGCGCGCCGCGTTCGACACCATCTACCACGAGCATTATTGCTATTTTTCGCTGCTCGCCATCGAGCGGGCCTTCGCTCGCCAGGGTCTGCGCGTCTACGACGTCGAGGAGCTGTCCACCCACGGCGGATCGCTGCGCATCTTCGCGGCGCATGCCGACCGGGAGGGGCTGCCGGACAGCAGCGCGTTGCAGGCGGTGCGCGCGCGCGAGGCCGCGGCAGGTCTTGCGGATCTCGCGACGTATGCGCGTTTTGCCGAGCGTGCCGAGGCCTGCCGGCGCTCGCTGCAGGAGTTCTTCGCCCGGGCCGCGCGCGAAGGCCGGTGCGTCGCCGCCTACGGTGCGGCCGCGAAGGGCAACACGCTGCTGAATTTTTGCGGCGCCACGCGTGCCGACGTCGCGATGGTCGCCGACCGCAATCCGCACAAGCAGGGCAAGTGGCTGCCGGGCTCGCACATCCCGGTGGTCGCACCCGAGGCGCTGCTCGCGGCCCGGCCCGACTACGTGCTGATCCTGCCGTGGAATCTGCAGGGGGAGATTCGCCGGCAGCTCGCGGCAATCGGGCAGTGGGGCGGACGCTTCGTGATACCCGTGCCCCTGGCGCAAGTCGATCCCTCCCCGGCGCGCGTCCATCCGTGAAATTCACCGAATCGCCGCTGCCCGGCGCCTTCGTCATCGACCTGCAGCGCATCGAGGACGAGCGCGGTTTCTTCGCGCGCACCTTTTGCGCCGCGGAGCTGGCGGCGCGCGGGCTGGCCGCCTCGCTGAGCCAGTGCAGCGTGTCGTTCAACCGGCTTCGCGGCACGTTGCGCGGGCTGCATTACCAGGCGCCTCCGTGCGAGGAGGAGAAGCTGGTGCGCTGCACGGCGGGTGCGATCTTCGACGTCATCGTCGACCTGCGCCGGGACTCGCCGACTCACCGCCGATGGTTCGCGGCGGAATTGACGGCCGAGAATCATCGCGTGATGTACGTGCCGCGCGGCGTCGCGCATGGCTTCATGACGTTGTCGGACGCCACCGAGGTGTTCTACATGATGTCCGAGCCGCATGCGCCCGATTGCTCGCGCGGTGTTCGTTGGGACGACCCGGCGTTCGCCATCCGCTGGCCCATGCTACCCACGGTGGTGTCCGCGCGCGATGCCGGCTACGTGCTGCTCGACCGGTCGGCGCCTGCGTGACGCCGCGCAAACGCGTGCTGGTGAGCGGGGCCGGCGGCTTCATCGGCCGCTGGAGCGTGCCCGCGTTGTGCGCGGCCGGCTACGAGGTGCATGCGGTGCTCGGCCCCGCCACACCCATCCCTCCGCCGCTGCGCGATGCCGTCGTTCACCGTCTCGATCTCCTCGACGCCGCCGCGGTGGCCGCCACGATGGCGTCGCTCGAACCCTCCCATCTGCTGCATTTCGCGTGGGTGACCGCGCCGGGTGTCTACTGGGAAAGCGGCGACAATGCGCGCTGGCTCGCGGCCGGCACCTCGCTGCTGGCGAGTTTTCGCCGGCACGGCGGCGTGCGCGCGGTGCTGGCGGGGACGTGCGCCGAATACGACTGGTCGCAGGTGGGCGTCTGTCACGAAGCCACCAGCCCGCTGGCTGCGGTGGTCGACGCGGCCGCCGGCGACGTCGCGCGACGCAGCGACCGTGCCGGTGACATCCATGGCGCCAGCGCCTACGTCCGGTCCAAACTGGCGCTGGCCGCGGTGCTGCGGGATCTGGGACGCTCCACCGGCCTGTCCACCGCGTGGGGGAGGGTGTTCTTCCAGTACGGCCCCCACGAACATCCGGATCGGCTCGTGGCTTCGGTGATCACCCGGTTGTTGTCGGGGCAGGAGGCGCGGTGTTCCCACGGGAGGCAGATTCGTAGTTTTCTGCACGCGGCCGACGTGGGGAGTGCGTTCGCCGCCCTGCTCGACAGCACGGTGGAGGGTGCCGTCAATATCGGCTCCGCGGAGCGCATCAGCATCGCGGACTTGATCGGGCGCATCGGCACACGAATCGGCCGCCCCGAACTCGTGCGCCTGGGCGCGCGCCCGGCCTCGCCCCGGGAACCGGACTTGTTGATCCCCGACGTCGGGCGATTGCAGGAGGAGGTGCGCTGGCGGCCGCGGTTCGGGCTGGACGACGGCCTCGCCGACACCATCGCGTGGTGGCGTGCGGAGCTCGCGTCCGATCGCGCGGTGCGCCGATGATGCACCTGCTCCCCGGTTGGCATCCGCTGGTGGTGCATTTCCCTGTGGCCCTGATCGTGACGGCGGCCGTGGCATTGAGCCTGGCGCGAGTGCTGCCGGGCGAGCGTGCGGCGTCGAGTCTCGCCATCACGGGGACCTGGAATCTGTGCCTGGGAGCGGTCGCGGTGTTCGTGGCGCTGGGCACGGGGTTGGCGGCGGCCATCGAACTGCACGTCGATGCCGCGGCCCGGCTGGCCATTGCCGCCCACGTCAAGTCGGCGGTGGTGACCGCCGTTCTCGTCGTGCTGGTGGCCGTGTGGCGCGGCGCGGGCAGCGCGGTGGGGTCGCGGCCGTCGCGCATGTTCATCGTTCTGCTCTGGGCGGCCACGGTGGCGATCGTGGTGACGGGTTATCGCGGCGCGGAGAACGTGTATCAGTATGGGGTGGGGGTGAGTTCCGTGCGGGCGCCCTGAGTCGACCGGTACGGATCGGTTATCAACATCAGGCTCTCTCGTTCTTGCCCATCGCGAACGCATTGCGGGTGACGCTCCGCGAAGCACCGGATCACGGCGGATCTGCATCGATCACTTGGAACCCGGCTACCGACGCTTGCGGATACAGTGTTTCGGACGTCACGAACACCGTCGCACCCGGGGTCAGGATGGCATTGATTCGAGCCACGAAGTCGGCGGGGATGTGGATCCGGGCAACCGCGTCCGGATCGACCTGCGTTCCTTGCTCTCCCACATGCCCCGGAACATCGATTCTCAACCAGCGAAATTTGCTCGAATCGGGGAGGTAAGGATCTGGTGCGCTGCTGGGTCCTTCAGCAAGCACGAGCGCGTGATCGATGAGCGGCGCAATTCCCGTCACCGTGAAGCGCGCACGACCGATCTCGACACCGTTTCGATAGACGACGAGACGCTGACTGCCTTGACTGAGCAGGATGCTCACGGGTCCGCTCGGGGATAATTCCGGTTCCCAGCGTTCTTGATCACCGGGGGTAAACGGGATGTTTTCGACCGGTCGGCCCCCGACCGATCCCACGGGAGCCAGATAGCCCGGATGCGCCACCCGCGCCGGTGCGCTGGCATCGGTATCGATGACGACGGTCATGCCGCTGGGGGCAATATCGAACAGCCGCCTGGCAAACTCACTGGGCAGGTGGATACAGCCATGGGATTCGGGATAACCCGGCAGGCCACCCGCATGCAGCGCGATGCCGCCCCAAGTCAGTCGCTCCATGTACGGCATGGGCGCGTCGTCGTAGAGAGATGAGCGGTGCTCCTTCTGCTTTTGTAGAACCGTGAAGACTCCGGTGGGAGTCGGGTGCCCGGGGCGACCGGTGCTCACCGTGGCAGCGCCAATCAGGATGCCGTTGCGATACACATAGGCTCTCTGTTCGGTGATGCTCACGACCATGACCAGGGGACCGCTCGGAACGGCTTCGCCCATCCACAGGAACTCGCCTTTTTTCAGTTGATTGATCGGAATGTCGACGGGTACGGACACCTTAGCGCCCCAAAACGGCACCGACCTGCCTACCGCGAGCACCGGCAAGGCAGATAGGATCCAGAGCATCAACCACCGGGGACTGTTGGGATGCGTCGCAGACCGCCGAACTTGCCGATCCGAACCGGTTCTCACGCAGTCTCGTCGTTCTGGAATCGCATGTGTTGGCATATTCCCGCCGCTCGTTTCTCGGATCTTCGAATGGCGGGTATTGCTTGCGCGTCAAGCGTTCTGACGCCGGCGCTCGGGCCTACGGATCTGGGTGGCCTTCACCCGTCCCCGAGTCTGCTGCGGAGCCCGTGCCGCGTTGGAGCAACGTCAAGATACCATCGCCGACCGTCACTTTCTCGGAATCGCCGACTTTTCGCCTCCGTCACCCACGCCGGGATTGTACGTCGTGGATCCTGACACCGGCGTCACCCGGGCTCATCTGGTGGCGCATGGCGCGTGGCATGTCAGCGAACAAATGATCGGCGGCTCGGGCATGCTGGGTCGAAGCCAAGGCTGCCTGGCCGTCGCGGATTCCAGTCTTCCCGAAATCATGGCGCATCGTCAAAGTTCGTCCGTGGTGACGTCAGCTCATATCGATCCCGGTATCGCCAAGCTGTGTACGTTGTCGAACGGTGCACGAGCGTCAGCGCCTGTAGGATCATTCACATGTCGAGTTTGACCCTTTGTCTCGTCGGCGTTGCCATTGCGCTCATTGTCGGTGGCGGCATCGCGAAGCTGCGCGCTTATCGTTCACTGCTGTGGGGCAGTGCGATGTTGCTGGTCATCACGGCTCTGTTCCCGCGCCCGGGCAACCGCGTCGGTCAATATCTGTTTGCAGGGACTCCTGCGGGAATCCACCTGCCGATACAGTTGATCGGACTGGCCTGGTGGATTTTGGGAGCGTGGCTGGTCAAAAGCGCGCTGCAACTGGTGTTATCCAAGACCATTTTTCCGCACGACAACCAGCCGCATGCACGTCGGCTCTTCGCGGACCTTGCTTCCGCACTCGTCTACATCATTGCCTTCGTCGGCATCACCGAAACCGTGCTGAAGCAGCCGATCTCCGCCGTTCTTGCGACATCGGGCATCCTGGCGATCGTGCTCGGCCTGGCGCTGCAAAATACACTGGCGGACGTGTTCTCCGGTCTGGCGATCAACATCGAGCACCCATTCAGAGCGGGTGATTGGATCACCTTGAACACGGATGTCGAGGGCGAGGTCATGGAGATCAATTGGCGGGCCACCCGGATGCGGTCTGCGTTCAACGACCTCATCATCATGCCGAACAGCATGATTGCCAAGGCGATCGTCACCAATCACCGCCCGCTCAACCGCCCTCATGTAGACGCCATCGACATCCAGATAGACCACGAGATTCCGGCGACCCGCGTATTCGATGTGCTGCGTCGTGCCGCAGCCGACAGTCCGGGGGTTTCGCCGCACTTTCCCCCGACGGTATATGCCAGCGAATTCACCGACCGCCTGGTGTCCTATCAAGTGTGTTTCGGCATCAAAAATTTCGCGGCGTTGGCCGACGTGCGGTCCGAAGTCATAAAACGAGTAATGGAAGCCTGTCAAATCGAGGGGATTGCCATCGGCAGGGAGTCGTTGCACATTTGTGTCGTGCCTCGATCGAGGAGTCTCGGACCGAACGAGACGCGCAAGGTGGCGCAAACCGCAGCTTGACGGCGGCTCCAAATGTCAAACGAGAGCCGTCGATGAAACGACGGGGCTTGGTCGTGGATGCACGGCAGACCTCGAACGGTGAAATGCAGCCCCATGCGGTACGGCGGCCGTACGCGCAGCTCCCGGCAGATACGGGCGGGCGGGGCGCACCGTACCGGTTCATGCCGTAGCCAATGTATCGTTGGAGATGGGCCTTGTGCTTGGGGGTACGATGAATCGCGAGGACGAAATGCCCCGATGTCGACAGCGATTTTTCCAGTCATCGGCATGAAGTGCAGCGGTTGTGCGACGATAATTGCCAAGGCGCTGGCGTCGCTACCGGGTGTCGAATCCGTTGAAGTGTCACTGCAGGATGGCACGGTCACCGTGGTATGGAACGGTGGTCGGGCACTTCTGCTTAAAGTGCGTGCCACGATCAACAGCCTGGGCTACGGCATCGATGACCTCAAAATGTTCCCGGCGACGGGCAGTCAGTGCAAGTTGCCGCAGGTGGAGGGATAGCCGGCACAGCGCGTATCCGAGAGCAGGTCCTTCGTACATTCCGCGGCTTATCAGAGCGGTGTCGCGCCAGCGCCGTCTCGGCGCAGAAGCCATCCGCCGGGGAATGGTAGACACCCCGTGTCATGGCCTTGCTCCCGGTCACGCAGGAGCCGACGCCTCGCAATCTTCGAGTTGGCCTACGCGATGAAATCTCGCCCCGTCAGACAACCGCCCGAAGCGCGACGCTTTGCGTACGTTGACGTACAGACACCATGCTCGAGCACTGTTGTAGTACAGGCATACGAACATTGGACACCGTAGAAAAACGGGCTCCGTCCGGTGCTCAACCATCCAAAGTCAACGAGTGCCTACCTTATGAGTTATCAAAGTTTCAATCCCGCCACAGGCACGCTGGTCCAATCATTCGACGAGATTACGGACGCGCAGTTCCAGGGGAAAATCGCGGCGGCCGCCGAATGCTACGCGACATGGAGGCATCTGACTTATCAGCAGCGTGCGGTGATCGTCGCGAAAGCCGGCGAGCTGATGAAATCGAACGTTGACGCGTTTGCGTACCTGATGACGATCGAGATGGGGAAACGCATCGGCGAGGCTCGGGGGGAAGTGGAGTTCAGTGCGCGGATTCTTGAGTACTACGCCAAAAACGCGGAGAAGTTTCTCGCGCCGGTGAAACTGCATCCCGAACTGGGTGAGGCGCACATGGAGAACAGTCCGATCGGCATCATCTTCGGTGTCGAGCCCTGGAATTTTCCCTACTACCAGCTGGCGCGTGTGGCCGGGCCGCATCTGATGGCCGGGAACGTGCTCATGGTCAAGCACGCGAGCTGCGTTCCGCAATGCGCGATTGCCTTCGAGAAGCTCTGGATGGATGCGGGAGCTCCGGCGGGTTTGTATACCAACCTTTTGATATCGCACGAGCAGAGCGATCGGATCATCGACGATCCGCGGATCAAGGGCGTCGCGTTGACCGGCAGTGTGGCGGCGGGCCGCAGTCTCGCGTCGAGAGCCGGCAGGAGCCTGAAAGTATCCTCCATGGAGCTCGGCGGCAGCGATGCATTCATCGTGCTGGAGGATGCCGATCTCGAACATACGGTGAAATGGGCCGTTTGGGGACGGATGTACAACACCGGGCAGACCTGTTGTGCGGCCAAACGGTTCATCGTGGTCGAAGGACTGGCGGACGCATTCATCGAAAAATTCCGCGCCGCCTTGTCTGCATTGCAGCCCGGCGATCCCTCGGATGAGAAGACCAGCCTGGGGCCGTTGTCGTCCGAATCGGCCCTGGCCGATCTGTTGAAGCAGGTGGATGATGCGGTGGCCAAGGGGGCGAAGCTATTGTTGGGCGGCAAGCGCATCGACCGTCCCGGTTCCTACATGGAACCCACGATCCTCAGCGACATCACGGAGGACAATCCCGCCTACCGGCAGGAGTTTTTCGGTCCCGTCGCGTTGTTCTTCCGGGTCAAGGACGAAGATGCGGCAATCGCCCTGGCCAATGACTCGGATTTCGGCCTGGGTGGGTCGGTGTTCACGAAAAATATCGCCCGGGGCAAGCGCGTGGCGACGCAGGTGGAAACCGGCATGATGTTCATCAACAACATTTCCTGGTCCGACGCCGAGCTGCCATTCGGTGGCATCAAGGATTCGGGATATGGTCGCGAGCTCGGCAATATGGGTATTCAAGAGTTCGTCAATAAGAAGCTGGTGCGCACCGCGCACATGGCAGCGCCGGTCTAGCATCGAGCGGACGATGGCAGGGCTTCGAGAGAACCCTGCCGTCATCCGTCGATGAATAACAAAGAGGCATGGCATGTACGTCAACGTCGCCGTTTTGAAAGAAACGCAACTGCATGAGCGGCGAGTCGCCCTCATGCCATCAGTGGCTGCCCATCTGATCAAGCTGGGGGCGAAACTGCACATGCAAACCGGTGCGGGGGCATCGATCCAGGTGGCCGACGAAGATTACAAGAATGTGGCCGTCAGCGACGATCGGCATGCCCTACTGAAAGACGCCGATGTGGTGTTGGCGGTCAACGCGCCTGCTCTGGATGACATCGACGCGATGAAGGAAGGCGCAATCCTGATTTCATTCGTCTATCACCATAAAAATCCGCTGCTCGTCCAGCGGCTGCTGGATCGGAAGATTACGTGTTTCGCAATGGAGCGCATACCGCGGATCACACGCGCTCAATCGATGGACGCCTTGTCGAGTCAGTCCGCCCTGGCTGGATATTATGCGGTGCAGCTGGGTGCCACCCATCTCGCCCGGATTCTGCCGAAAATCACCACAGCGGCCGGCGCGATAGGGCCGGC
>CAZZXZ010000132.1:0-9433 GCA_964658135.1 uncultured Acetobacteraceae bacterium
CATGGGCGCGCTGCCGGCAGGTTGCCCAAGTAGGACTGCTTTGTTGCACGTCGCCGCCCGTCTCCTCGTCATCCTCTTCTCGGTACGTCAAACCATTGACCACGATGCTGCCCATCGTGACGGTGGCAAGGAGCAGGGTGGGAATCGCTGCGATGACTTTTTTCAGCTCGATCATGGATGATCTCCTCGGGAGAATCGCCTGGATGCGTGAAAAGTCTACTCGCCACGCCCCAAGCTGTGACCGTAGGTCGAGCAAAGTTACGTAAAGTTCTGTAATCCTCGGGTTGCCGGGATACTTGCTCACAGCTTGTGGAGCTTTCCGGCACGTAGCTTCAACTCCTTGATTTTGCTAATATACCAGCATGAGTGTACTGCCGGCCGGCCTTCGCGTCGACGATGTTCATGTCTGGCGCGGCGACCGGCATGTGCTGCGTGGGGTGAGTCTTGCACTCGACCCGGGCGAGCTGCTGCACGTGTCGGGACCGAACGGCGCCGGCAAGAGTACCTTGTTACGCGTGGTATCGGGGTTGTTACGCCCGGAACAGGGTTCGGTGAGCTGGCGCGGGACGGCGATTGCCGCCGAGAAAGCGCCTTATCACCGCGCGCTTGCTTATGCCTCGCACGAGCCGGCTCTGAAGGGGGATCTGACCGCGCTCGAGAACCTGCGCTACACGGTGGGCATGAAGCGTCGCACATCCGACGGCGAGCTGACCGCGGCGCTGGCAAGAACGGGGGTGGCGGACTGTGCGGAGTTGCCGGCGCGGGTCTTGTCGGCGGGTCAGCGGCGCCGCGTCGCGATGGCCCGCGTGCTGGCATTTCGCGCCTCCCTTTGGCTGCTCGACGAGCCTTACACGAATTTGGATGCGGCGGGTTCGCGGCTGATATCCAGCTTGCTGGAAGAACACATTGCGGCGGGGGGGTTGGCGTTGGTGGTCGCTCACCAGCATCTTGACACGGCTGTCGGCGTGCGGCACCTCGCGTTGCTGGCATGAGCGTGCCGGCGTGGGAGGTCTTGCTGCTGGTGCTGCGCCGCGAGCTGCGGCTCAGTTTCAGACGGCCCGATCAACTGCTGCAGCCCCCGCTCTTTTTTTTGATCGTGACCACGTTGTTTCCGTTGGGCCTCAGCGTCCAATTGTCCTTGTTGCGCGAAATGGCGCCGGGTGTGCTGTGGGTGGCCGCACTGCTAGCGTCGCTGCTGTCCCTCGATTCGCTGTTCAAGAGCGATGCCGACGATGGCACGTTGGAACAGCTCGCCTTGGCCGGTCAGGGCCTGACGGTGATTGTGGTTGCCAAGACTCTGGCGCATTGGTTGGTGAGCGGCGCGGCGCTGGTCTTGATGTCGCCGCTGATCGGCACCGCGTTGGCGATTCCCAGCGCGGCGTCTGTGACCATGATGCTGAGCCTGGGTCTCGGCACTCTGACGTTGAGTTGGCTCGGCGCGATCGGTGCCGGGCTCACGGTGGGATTGAAACGGGGTAATGTGTTGGTGTCGCTGATCGTGCTGCCGCTCGCCATGCCGCTGCTGATCTTCGGCGCAGGCGCCACCGATCGCGCGATTTCCGGAACGAGCACCGCAGGCCCGTTGTACCTGCTGGCGGCGTTGTGCGTATTGACCTGCACGTTGGCGCCCTGGGCAGCCAGTGCGGCATTGCAGATAACGCTCGAGTAATATCGGGAACGAATCATGTGGACTTGGTTTTACCGGCTGGCCTCTCCTCCGTTCGTGTACCGCGTGGCGGCCGCACTGATGCCGTGGTTGTTGGGCTTGGCGTCGATCGCCATCGGCTATGGCTTGATCGCGGGCTTGGTGTTCGCGCCGCCGGATTATCAACAAGGCGACGCATTTCGCATCATCTACGTGCATGCGCCGAGCGCCTGGCTGTCGCTGTTCGGTTATACGACCATGGCGGTGGCCGGTGCCATTGCCTTGATTTGGCGCATCAAAATCGGTCACGCGGTGGCTGCTGCGTCGGCGCCCATCGGCGCGTCGTTTACGATGCTGGCGTTGGTGACCGGCTCGTTGTGGGGTAAGCCCATGTGGGGCACCTACTGGGCGTGGGATCCGCGCCTCACATCGGAACTGATCCTGTTGTTTCTATATGCCGGGGTCATGTCGCTACGGGTGGCTTTCGAGGACGCCGGACGCGGCGACCGGGCGGCCGCGATGCTGGCCATTGTGGGTGTCGTGAACGTCCCCATCATCCATTACTCGGTTCTATGGTGGAACTCGCTGCATCAAGGCGCTACGGTTGCTAAACTGGCGCGGCCCTCGATGCCAGGCAGCATGTTGTGGCCTTTGCTGTCGATGCTGCTTGGCTTTATGTTGTTCTACGGAGCCGTACTGTGTATACGGTTGCGCGGCGAGGTGCTCATCCGAGAGCGCCAGGCCACGTGGGTGCGGGAGGCGATCAGATCGTGAGTGACGGCGGCTTTTGGTCCATGGGCGGCTATGCCCGGTTTGTCTGGCCTTGCTTTGGCTTCGCCTTTGCGGTGCTGGCGTGGAACCTCTGGTCGGCGCGTCGTTCCTACGCCGTCGCGCGCAGGCGCGCGGCGCGCGGTGTGGCCATGTCCTCCCGTGAGCGCTCGTGACCCCGCGTCGCAAACGATTGTTCGTGGTGCTTGGCATTCTCGCCGGCGTGGCGTCCTCCGTCGCCTTGGCCGTCATGGCCTCGCGCGACAATGTGTCGTTCTACTACGATCCAAGCCAGATTGCCGCCGGCAAAGCTCCGGCTGCGAAGCGGTTCCGGGTCGGCGGCATGGTGGTCAAGGGCAGTGTCACGCGCAAGCCGGGCGATCTGGAAGTGAAGTTCGTGTTGACCGATTTCGCGCATCAAGTGCCGGTCGAGTACACGGGCGTGTTGCCGGATTTGTTCCGCGAAGGACAGGGCATCATCGCGCATGGCACCATGAGCGCCGATGGAGCCTTCGTTGCCGACGAAGTACTGGCCAAACACGATGAGAAGTACATGCCCCCCGAGGTGGCTGCGTCTTTGAAAGGCAAAACCAACCTGTATTCGGGCCCCACTGCCTCGAGCGGCATTCGACCGAGCACTTAGAGCACAGGTACTGCCATGGCACCGGAACTGGGGATCTTCGCCCTCATATTGGCTTTCGTCTTGAGCCTCGCTCAGGCGTTTTTCGGCTTGAGCGGCGCCTGGCGCGCCAAGCCGGTGTGGATGTCCGTGGCGCGACCCGCCGTCACCGGCCAGTTCGTGTTCGTGGCGGTCGCCTTCGGCTGTTTGGTGTATTCGTTCGTTACCGACGATTTTTCGGTGGCCTACGTGGCGCACAACTCGAACTCGCATTTGCCCGTGTTCTACCAGGTTGCCGCCGTGTGGGGTGCGCACGAAGGGTCGTTGCTGTTGTGGATTTTGATCCTCGCGATCTGGAGCGTGGCGGTGGCGGCGTTCAGCCGCCAGTTACCGATGAGTTTTTCGAGCCGCGTGCTCGGCGTCATGGGTTTGGTGAGCGGCGGCTTCATGTTGTTCACTCTATGGACGTCGAACCCGTTCGAACGGTTGTTTCCGGCGGCGCCGGACGGCACGGATTTGAATCCGGTGCTGCAGGATTTCGCGCTGGCCATTCATCCGCCCATGCTTTACATGGGCTATGTCGGGTTTTCGGTGGCGTTCGCCTTCGCATGCGCCGCCATGCTCGAGGGTCGACTCGACCAGACCTGGGCCAAGTGGACGCGGCCGTGGACGATCTTCGCCTGGATGTTTCAAACCATCGGCATTGCGCTCGGTAGCTGGTGGGCTTACTACGAACTCGGCTGGGGCGGCTGGTGGTTCTGGGATCCGGTCGAAAACGCGTCATTCATGCCGTGGTTGGTGGGCACGGCGCTGATCCACTCGTTGAGCGTCACCGAGAAGCGCGGAATTTTCAAAAGCTGGACCCTGCTGCTGGCAATTTTTGCGTTCTCGCTGAGTTTGATGGGGACTTTCCTGGTGCGGTCGGGCGTGCTCGTCTCCGTGCATTCGTTTGCCACCGATCCGACGCGCGGGTTGTATATTTTGGCGTTTCTGGTGCTGACCATCGGCGGCTCGTTGACGCTGTACGCCTGGCGGGCTCCCAAGCTGTACGTGGCGGGCGGATTCGAATTGTTTTCGCGCGAATTTTTTCTGTTGGTCAACAATGTTTTGTTGGTGTGCGTGGCGTTCCTCGTGCTGTGGGGTACGTTATCGCCTTTGGTTTATGAAGTATTGGGCATCGGCAAGATCTCGGTGGGACCGCCGGTATTCGCCGTGATGTTCCTGGTGCCGATGCTGCCGCTGATGGTGTTTCTCGCCATCGGCATGCACTCGGCCTGGCGCCGCGGCAAGCTGACCGTGGCGGCGAAACCCTTGTGGTGGTTGCTGGCTGCATCCCTTCTGCTGTCGGTGGCCATTCAAGAACTGGCATTTGGAGCATTCCGTTGGATCGGCCTGGTGGGCTTCACCTTCGGATTTTGGATCGTCTTCTCGGCTCTGCTCGATCCGATCCGCCGGTGGCGTCAAGGTCAGGCGGTCAGAGGAGCGATGCTCGGTATGGCGATCGCGCATCTCGGCGTCGGCATGTTCGCCATCGGTGCCAGCGGCGTGGAGAGTTACAAAATTGAAAAAGACGTCGCGCTGAAGCCGGGCGGAAGCTTCGCAATCGCGGGCTATCAGATGAGTTTCGTCGCCGCGACCGACGTACGCGGTCCGAATTACGATGCCGTGCAAGCCGTGATCGAGGTCACCCGCGACGGCAAGCCGGTCGCCGTCCTCAAACCGCAGAAACGGCATTTCTGGGTACAGCAAACCGACAACAGCCAGGCGGCCATCTCGGTCAACTGGTCACGTGACCTCTTCGTGGCCATGGGCAATCCGTTGGGCGCGGGCGCATGGAGCATGCGCATTCAATATAAGCCGCTGGTGCGTTACATCTGGTTGGGGGCCTTCGTCATGGCACTGGGCGGCCTGGTGGCTGCCACGGACCGGCGTTACCGGTCTAAAGTCGGTGTGGCGGCGGCTGTGCCGGGGACGGCCGGTCCGTCGCCCGGTGCCAAGCCCTTGCTCGGCTCGGCCTGATGTGGAAGTTCCTCCTGCCCGGCGCCGCTTTCGTGGCCCTCGTGGTGCTGTTCGTCTTCGGCTTGAATCCGAACCGGGACATTCACGCGTTGCCGTCGCCGCTGATCGGCAAGCCGGCGCCGATCTTCTCGCTCACCGACGTGCTCGATGCCGGCCATTCGGTGGGCAACGGCTCGCTGCAAGGTAAGGTTTACATCCTCAACGTCTGGGCGAGCTGGTGCGTGCCGTGCCGTCAGGAGCACGCCACGCTGCTCGATATTGCACAGCAGCGGGTGGTTCCCATCATCGGTCTGGACTACATGGATCAACGCGACCGGGCAAAACAGTGGCTCGAGCAGGAAGGGAATCCGTACACGGCGGTGCCCTTTGATGATGACGGCCGGACGGCCATCGATTTGGGCGTTTATGGCGCACCGGAAACCTTCTTGATCGATACCCACGGCCGCATCGTCTACAAGTTCGTATCGCCCGTGACACCCGAAGTCTGGCAACACGAGTTCTTGCCGCGCATCGCGGCTGCGCGGGCCGGCGCTTGAAAGTTCTGCTCGGCATGTGGTTGCTGTTATTGGGTGCGGGTCTCGGCAGCGTAGGTCGTGCGCTGCCGGCCGACATGCTCGATGCCAACGGACAGCTGGTGAATCCCGCGCTACAGGCGCGCTTCGAGCACATTGCCCAAGACCTGCGTTGTCTCGTTTGCCAGAATGAGTCCATCGCCGATTCGAATGCCGAGTTGGCGAACGATTTACGGCGTCAGGTACGCGAGATGTTGGTCGCAGGCCAGAGCGACCAAGCCATTTTCAAATTCATGACGGATCGCTATGGTGACTTCGTGCGTTTCAATCCGCCGCTCGAGTCGAAGACGCTGCTGATCTGGGGTGCGCCTTTCATCCTATTGTTGGTGAGCGCGGGCGTCGTTTATCGCGTGGTGCGGCAACGCTCGCGCCTGCCGCTCGACGATGAGCCCGCGCCGGGCTCGGTGTAATTCATGTCCGTCTTTGTGATCCTCGCAGCCGTCATGGCTGCGATAGCCGCGGCTGCGGTAGCCCTGCCGCTGCTGCGCGACCGGCACAGCCGCCTGCTGGGTGCCTTCGCCGCCCTCGTCGTCGCGGGAACGGCGGCCGGCTTGTATCCTCTGTGGTCGAACTGGAACTGGCATGCCGCGGCGCAGGCCCAAGCCAGCGCGGCCGACGTGCAAGCCATGATCGCCAAACTCGAGAGCCACCTGCGGGATCAGCCACAGGATCTGACCGGTTGGTTGATGGTGGGACGATCCTATCTCGCGCTCGAGCGCGTGGATGACGCCGTCGCCGCCTATGAACATGCCCGCAGCCTCGCGGCCGACAATGTCGACGCGGTGCTTGGATTGGGCGAGGCTCTCAGTCTGCGTGCCGGCGGCAACATCACGCCGCCCGCCGGTGCTTTGTTCGAGCAGGCCTGGAAACTCGCGCCCAGCAACCCGAAAGCACTGCTCTACTCGGGATTTGCCGCCGCGACACGCGGCGATACCGCCACGGCGCGGGCCCGCTGGCAAGCGCTCAAGGATCTGCATCCGCCGGAACCGGTGGAGAAGATGCTGGACGCGAGGCTCGCCGAGTTGGACTCCGCGCGGCCGACCGCGACTCCGGCTGCAGCAACCGCTCCCGCCGCCGACGGCGCACAGGCCACGTTCAATCTCTCCATCGCGCCGGGGTTGCAAGCGCGCCTGACCCATGAGGCGCCGTTGTTCGTCTTCGCACGCGAACCCGGCGGCGCCGGCGCTCCATTGGCCGCCAAGCGCTTGACCAGTGCGGCCATCGGCACCCGCATCGAACTGTCGGCCGCGGATTCCATGATCGCCGGCCGGGCCCTGAAGGGCGGTCAACGGGTCTCGATTACGGCGCGCGTCTCCTTCAGCGGTCAGCCGTTGCCGGCGGCAGGGGATTTATACGGCGAAGTTACCTATGATGTGGGCCATGACGGTGTCCGCGATCTGGTGATCGATCGAGTCGCGGATTAGGGATGGCGGCGCATTAGGGACGGGACGGGCGGTAAATGACTTTGTTGCTGGAGGATTCCTCGCCGCCGACCGCCGGTTCGAAAATCCCGCGTGCCCTGGTCTGGGGCATTGCCGCGCTCGGGTTCGCGTTGGTGGTCTTGCTGGT
Organism: uncultured Acetobacteraceae bacterium; assembly: GCA_964658135.1. Lineage (GTDB taxonomy): Bacteria > Pseudomonadota > Gammaproteobacteria > Steroidobacterales > Steroidobacteraceae > Bog-1198. Next base: position 7,193 of record CAZZXZ010000132.1, read on the forward strand.
CCTGCGGATGACCCAGCTGATGGCTTCCAAGAGCACCGCAGCCAAGCACACCGTCGCACCGACCGTCACGGTGACTCAAGTGGGCGTCAGCACGGCGCCGACCACCATCGAGATACTCGGGACGATCAATGCGCGCTACGACATGCCGATCGGTGTCGAAGGCGATGCCGGCCGTATCTCGGCCATCTACGTCGAGGCCGGCGATCACGTCAAACGCGGCCAGGTGCTGGCCCGCTTGAACGTATCCGTGCTGACGCCGCAGGTCGCCAATCTCGAGGCGGCGCTCGAGCAGTCGCGTGCCGAAGCTGCGCTCGCCGACGCAGAGTACCAACGCGCGCAGACCGTGGGCGCGGCGGGTGCGCTCTCCGCAGAGGAAACCCAGCGCCGCAAGTCCAGCTCGATCACCGCCGCGGCCAAGGTCAAGGTGGCTGCCGCCATGCTCGCCGAGGCACAGGCGCGGCTGGCCCGCGCAGAGGTGCGGGCGCCCGCCGATGGCATCATCCTGACCCGCAACGTCGAAGTCGGTCAAACCGCGACGCCCGGGGGCGAGGCGTTGTTTCGCTTGTCTGAGAACGGCGCCGTGGAGTTGCGCGGCCAGGTCGCGGAGCAGGATTTGCCGCTCTTGAAGGTGGGTCAAGAGGCGACCGTCCAACTGACCGGTACGACCCATGTCTACGCCGGACAGGTGCGCTTGCTCGGCGCCGTCATCGATCCGCAGACGCGGCTCGGTACCGTACGCGTGACGCTGCAGCCGGACCCTAACTTGAGACCGGGGGCGTTTGCGCGAGCGGCGGTCACCGTCAGCAATGCCGAGCGCACGGTGCTGCCGCAAACCGCGGTGCTCACCGACGAGAAAGGCAGCTACGTGCTCGTGGTCAACGCCCAAAATAGACTCGAACGGCGCGCCGTGCATGTCGCCGGCATCGCCGGCAACGGGGTGAGCATCGCCGACGGCGTCAAGATTCATGATGAAGTGGTCGCCACGGCGGGCGCCTTCCTACAGGAAGGCGAGGTGGTCAAGCCGGTGCAGGGCGGTACGTCGTGAACAACCTGTCGGCGTGGGCGATCCGCCATCCCATCACGCCGATCGTCTTGTTCGTCGTGCTGTCGTTTTTGGGTATGGTCGCCTTCATCCGTCTGCCCATCGATCTGGATCCGGACATTGCCTTTCCTCTGGTCAGTGCGACGATCTTCCAACCCGGTGCGGCACCGACCGAAATGGAAACTCAAATCGCCCAAAAGGTGGAGGGCTCGATCGCGAGCATCGGCAACGTGCACAACATCGTGACCTACATCACCGAAGGATCGGCCGAGATCACCGTGGAGTTTCAGATCGGCACGCCCATCGATCGCGCCGTGACCGATGTTCGCGACGCCGTCGCCAAGGTGCGTAACGACCTGCCGCAAGGCATTCTCGAGCCCTTGGTCCAGCGTATCAACGTGGACGGGGACGCTATCGCGTACTACGCGGTGACCACCACGACGATGACCCCCGAACAATTGAGTTGGTTCATCGACAACAAGGTGACCAAACGCTTGTTGGCGCTGTCCGGGGTTGCTCAAGTGTCGCGCAGCGGCGGGGTGCGTCGCGAGATAAGAGTGGAACTCGATCCCGCGCGTCTGCAGGCATTGGGCTTGACTGCGGTCGAAGTCAACGAGCAATTACGCGCGCTCAATCTCGATGCTGCCGGCGGGCGGGCGCAAGTCGGCGGCGGTGAACAAGCTATTCGCGTCCTGGGCAGCGCGAAAACGGCGAACGCGTTGGCGGATACGGAAATCATCGCGCGCGGCGGCCGATCGTTCCGGTTGCGGGAGATCGCGGACGTGCGCGACGCGGTGGAGGAGGTGCGCAGTATCGCCCGTTTGAACGGGCGTCCGGCCACCGCCTTCGGTGTGTTCAAGGCCAAGGGCGCATCGGATGTCAGCGTCTTCGACGCGGCTGAAAGCGAACTCAAGAAGATCCAGGCCGAAGTGCCGGCCGTACACATGACGCTGATCTCTAGCACGGTGGATCACACGCTGCGTACCTATCATTCGTCCTTGGAGTCGTTGATTGAAGGCTCCGTGCTCGCGGTGGTGGTCGTTTGGTTCTTTTTGCGCAATGCGCGCGCCACAGTGATCTCGGCGCTCGCCATTCCCCTCTCCGCGGTGCCCACGTTCGCTTTCATGCAATGGATGGGTTTCACGCTCAACCAAATCACGTTGCTGGCGTTGTCGCTGGTCGCGGGCGTGCTGGTGGAC
>CAZZXZ010000133.1:0-9393 GCA_964658135.1 uncultured Acetobacteraceae bacterium
TCTCTTGCGCCGTCTCAAGCGGCATTGGCCGCGCCCGGCGCGTCGGGATCGTAACCGAGATTGGGGGCGAGCCAGCGCTCCGCCGTGCCGAAGTCCATGCCCTTGCGTTGCGCGTAGCTGACCACCTGGTCGCGATCTATTTTTCCGACCCCGAAATAATGGGCGCGGGGGTGCGAAAAATAAAAGCCACTCACGGCTGCGGTGGGAAACATGGCGAACGACTCGGTCAGCCGCAGTCCGGCATTGCGTTCCGGATCGATCAGCTGCCACAAGGTGGCCTTCTCGGTATGGTCCGGACATGCGGGGTAGCCCGGGGCAGGCCGAATTCCGCGATACTCTTCGCGAATCAATCCTGAGCCGTCCAACTGCTCGTCGGTGGCATAACCCCATAGCTCGCGTCGCACCCGTTCGTGCATCCGCTCCGCCAGCGCTTCGGCGAGGCGATCCGCCAGCGCCTTCAACATGATGCTGCTGTAGTCGTCGTGCGCGGCTTCGAAGGCCGCCACGCGCTCATCGATGCCGATGCCGGCGGTCACGGCAAAGGCCCCGATGTAATCGGGTTTTCCGCTTTGCGCCGGAGCGATGAAGTCCGCCAGGCAAAGTTGAGCCTGATCCTGAGGTTTCGCCTTTTGCTGACGTAAGTGGTGCAGACAGCGCGCCACGGATCGGCGTGAGTCGTCGGCATACACGTTGATGTCGTCATCGCCCACCGTATTGGCCGGGAAGAATCCGACCACCGCCCGGGCCTCGAGCCACCCTTCGCTGACCAGTTGTTGCAACATGCGGGTGGCATCCGCGTACAAATTCGAGGCCGCTTCGCCGATCACGGGATCGCGCAGAATTGCCGGGAATTTACCGGCGAACTCCCACGCGTTGAAGAACGGCATCCAGTCGATGTAGGGCACCAGCTCCGCCAGCGGGTAGTGATCGAACGACCGTACGCCGAGAAAACTCGGCGCCGGCGGGGTGTAGCCGGCCCAGTCGATCTTGAATTTCTTGGCCCGCGCCTGCCCCAGCGACAACTGCGGCGCCTTGGCGCTCTTGTTGCGATGTTGCTCGCGCTTCAACTCGTTATCCGCTTTGATGGTCGCTATGTACGACTCGCGCGTCGCCTGAGTCACCAGCTGCTGACACACGCCCACCGATCTCGAAGCATCTTTGACGTAAATGACCGCACCCGCGTATTGCGGATCAATCTTGACGGCCGTATGGGCGGGCGAGGTGGTGGCACCGCCGATCAACAGCGGCTGTTTGTAACCCAGGCGTTGCATTTCCTTGGCGACGTGCACCATTTCGTCCAAAGACGGCGTAATCAATCCGGACAAGCCGATGAAATCGGCGCCCTCACGCGACGCCGCTGCCAGAATCTTTTCGCAGGAAGCCATCACGCCCAAATCGACGACCTCGAAATTATTGCATTGCAGCACCACGCCCACGATGTTCTTGCCGATATCGTGAACATCGCCCTTCACGGTCGCGATCACCACCTTGCCGTTCGACCGGCTGGAGCCCGCCTTTTCCAATTCGATGTACGGGATCAAGACGGACACGGCCTTCTTCATGACGCGCGCGGATTTGACCACCTGCGGCAGGAACATCTTGCCGGCACCGAACAGATCGCCGACTACGTTCATGCCGTCCATCAACGGGCCCTCGATGACGTCGAGCGGCCGTTTCGTGTTGAGGCGCGCTTCCTCGGTATCGGCGAGCACGAATTCGTCGAGACCCTTGATGAGCGCATGTTGCAGCCGCTGCTCCACGGGCAGCTTGCGCCACTCGAGATCGTCGCCGCGCTTGACCGAGCCGCCGCCCCTGAAACGCTCCGCGATTTCGAGCAATCGTTCCGTCGCATCCTCGCGCCGTGCCAGGATCACATCTTCCACCCGCTCACGCAGGTCCGCCGGGATGTCCTCGTAAATGGCCAGCTGACCGGCATTGACGATGCCCATGGTCATGCCGGCGCGAATCGCGTGGTAGAGGAAAGCAGAATGCATGGCCTCGCGCACCGGCTCGTTGCCGCGGAACGAAAACGAGACGTTGCTGACGCCGCCGCTGACGTGCACGGCAGGCATGCGTTCCTTGATCGCGGCGGTGGCTTCGATGAAATCCAGGCTGTAGCGGTTGTGTTCTTCGATGCCGGTTGCGACGGCAAAGATGTTGGGATCGAAGATGATGTCTTCCGGCGGAAAATTCAGGCGCTCGGTGAGCAGCGCGTAGGCTCGCTCACAGATCTCGACCTTGCGTTTGATGGTATCCGCCTGACCTGCCTCGTCGAAGGCCATCACGACCACGGCGGCGCCGTACCGCATGACTTTGCGCGCCTGCAGGAGGAACGGCTCTTCGCCCTCCTTCAAGCTGATGGAATTGACGATGGACTTGCCCTGCACGCACTTCAGTCCCGCCTCGATCACGGACCACTTGGAGGAATCGATCATCACCGGGACGCGGGCGATGTCGGGTTCACCCGCGATGAGACTCAGGAACTTGGTCATGGCCGCCTGGGAGTCGAGCATACCCTCGTCCATGTTCACATCGATGATCTGCGCGCCGTTCGCCACCTGCTGGCGCGCGACATCCACCGCCGCCGCATAATCGTTGGCCTCGATGAGCTTGCGAAATTTCGCCGATCCCGTCACGTTGGTGCGTTCCCCCACGTTGACGAACAAGCTGTCGGCATCGATGGTGAGCGGTTCCAGGCCGCTCAAACGGCACGCTTGCGCGATCACGGGCACGCTGCGTGGTGCGACGTCGGCCACGGCTTGCGCGATGGCACGGATATGATCGGGCGTCGTGCCGCAGCAGCCACCCACCAGATTCAAGAATCCACTGGTCGCGAACTCACGCAGCGTCGCCGCCGTCTCCTCCGGGGTCTCGTCGTACTCGCCGAAGGCATTCGGCAGCCCGGCGTTGGGGTAGGCACAGACGTAGGTGTCCGCAATTCTAGACAGCTCTTCCACGTACGGACGCAGCTGTTGCGCCCCGAGCGCGCAGTTCAAACCCACCGCGAGCGGGCGCGCATGGCGGATGGAATTCCAAAATGCCTCGGTGGTCTGACCGGACAAGGTGCGTCCGGAGGCATCTGTGATCGTGCCGGACACGATGATGGGCAAATCGACGCCGACTTCGTTCATGACGTCGCGCACGGCGAACAGAGCCGCTTTCGCGTTCAAGGTGTCGAACACGGTTTCGATCAACAGAAAATCCACGCCGCCTTCGATCAGCGCCCGCGTGGCCAGCGAGTATCCAGCCACCAATTCGTCGAAGGTGATGTTGCGAAAGCCTGGGTCGTTGACGTCGGGAGACAGCGATGCCGTGCGGCCCGTGGGCCCGAGTGCGCCGGCCACGAAGCGTTGCGTGCCGGTCTCGCCCGTCACCGCGTCGGCGACCTGCCGTGCCAGTCGCGCGGCGCTCAGGTTCAACTCACCGACGAGGTCCTCCATCCGATAATCGGCCTGCGAGACGGGAGTCGAGTTGAACGTGTTGGTCGAGATGACGTGGGCACCGGCCAGCAGGTACTCGCGGTGGATGGCGCCGATGATCTGGGGCTGGGTGATGGCGAGAAGATCGTTGTTGCCGCGCAGATCGGTCGGCCACTCTGCGAAACGCGTGCCTCGAAACTCGCTCTCGCCCAACCGATGGCGCTGAATCATGGTGCCCATGGCGCCGTCGAGTATCACCAAGCGCCGTGTCAGGAACTCGCGCAATGCCTGCTGGCGAACGTGTGCCGGGGTCGATTGCATTCAAGCCACCCGCGCTTCCGAGGCGCTTTGCGGACGCAGACCGAGGGCGTGACAGATGGCGTAGGTCAACTCGGCGCGGTTCAGGGTGTAAAAATGGAACTCATCGACACCGTGTTGTTGCAGGCGCTGGACCTGCTCGATGGCGATGTGCGCCGCGATCATGCGCCGCGTCTCCGGATCGTCATCCAAGCCCTCGAAACGGGCGCGCAACCACGGCGGTACCGCGGTACCGCAGCGGGCCGCGAAGCGCACCAGTTGCGCAAAGCGGGTGATGGGTAGGATGCCCGGCACGATGTTGATGCGCATACCCGCTGCGGCGCAGCGATCGCGATAGCGCAAAAAGACGTCGGTGTCGAAGAAGAACTGGCTGATCGCCCGGTTCGCCCCCGCATCGATCTTGCGCTGTAAATTCTGCACATCCGCATCGACGCTGCCGGATTCAGGATGACCTTCCGGATAAGCGGCTACCGAGATGTCAAAATCGGCGGTGTCCTTGAGTCCTTTGACCAAATCGGACGCATAGGAGAAACCGTCCTGCCGCAACGGCTCGCCGCCCGCCGGAACGCCGCCCGCCGTCGCGCCGCCTGGCAGATCGCCCCGCAACGCCACCATCTGTCGCACGCCCTGCCGCCAATACTCCTGCGCGATGCCGAGCACCTCGGTCCGGGTCGCACCGATGCAGGTCAGGTGCGGGGCCACCCGCAGCGAGGTCTCGCGTAGCATGCGCAGCACGCATTCATGCGTTCGGGAGCGCGTCGATCCATCGGCGCCGTAGGTGACGGAGACGAATTCGGGTTGCAACGGAGCCAAGCGCTGCACCGCATCCCACAACTGCCCTGCCATCGCCGCATCGTTCGGCGGAAAGAATTCGAACGATACCGCCACCCGATTCGCCATGAACAGACTCCAGATACGATGACTCGAGCGTTAGCATGCAACGCCGCGACCTATGACACAATCTCATTATCTTCATATAGTGGATGAAACTGGCTCATGGCAACCACCGCCCTCGAGTTGCGTCATTTGGAGACTCTGCTGGCGCTGGCCGAATGCGGCAATTTATCGAAGGCGGCGTCCCGCCTGTTTCTGACCCAGTCGGCGCTCTCCCACCAGCTGAAGGCATTGGAAAGTCATTACGGCGCGGCCTTGGTCGAGAAAAACGTCCGGCCGCTGCGCTTTACGGTCATCGGTCAGCGCTTGCTGTCCTTGGCCCGGAGTGTCTTACCGCAGGTGGCCGAGGCGGGCCGCGATGTGGCCCGCCTGGCGCAAGGTCACGCGGGGGCCTTACGGATCGCGGTGCAATGCCACAACTGTTTCGACTGGCTGATGCCGGCGATGGACGCGTACCGCTCGCTATGGCCGGAGGTGGAACTCGACATCATCTCGGGTTTCGTGGTCGACCCCCTGCCGCTCCTGCATCGGTCGGAGGCGGAGCTTGCCATCATTCACGACTCGCAGGAAGCAGATGGAGACGTAGTGTTCAGCCCGTTGTTTCGTTACGAAAGCGTCGCTTTGATGAGTCCGCGACATCCGCTCGCCGCCAAGCACTGCTTGACCGCCGCCGACTTCGCGGATCAAACGCTCATCACCTACCCGGTCCCGGACGTCATGCTCGACGTCATGAAGCACTGCCTCACGCCGGCAGGCGTCAATCCGAAGCGCCGCACCGCGGAATTGACCGTGGCGATCTTGCAACTGGTGGCCAGCGGCCGCGGCATTGCCGCGCTGCCGTCCTGGACGGTCGGTAATTACATCGAGCGCGGCTATGTGGTGTCGCGCCCCATCACCGCCACCGGTTTGCGCTGCGAACTCTATGCGGCCACCAGCAGCGCGGTCGCGAAACTGGCTTACATACGCGAGTTCATCGCGCTCACCAGGGCACAGAGTCTGACCGAGTTGGCCGGGGTATCGGCACTGTAAGTCAGTGCAGCGACCCGCCGCCGTCGCGCGCAACGCCTGGATTGAACAGCTGCTCGACGTCCACCGCATCGAACACGTAGGCCCGGTTGCAGAAATCACATTGCACTTCCACCGCGCCGCGCTCGGCGATGATGGAGCGGGTCTCCGCCTCGCCGAGGCCCTGCAGCATGCCGCTGACCCGTTCGCGCGAACAACGACAGCGGAAATACACCGGCGACGCCTCGTACAGGCGCACGTCGTCTTCGTTGAACAGCCGGTGCAAGATCTGTTCGTCGCTCAAGCTGCGCAGTTCCTCCGCCTTGAGGGTTGCGCCGATGAGCTGCACCCGCCGCCAGGCATCGTCCAGCGCGGCCGCGTCGGCTTCGCCCGGCAAACGCTGCAGCAGCATGCCCGCGACGCCGGTGGCATCGGCGTGCAGCCAGAGGCGGGTCGGTAATTGCTCGGAATTCTCGAAATAGATCTGCAACGAATCGGCGAGCCGGTCGCCGGTGATCGGGACGATCCCTTGGTAACGCTGTGCGGCATCCTCGCTTTCCAATGTCACGGTCAAATTTCCCGGCCCGACCAGCGCATCGATCGACGTTGGATAGCTGCCGGCGGGATCCGCGGCCGCGTCGCGATAGCGCGCCAGGCCCCGCACGCCGAGACCGCTGGTGCACTGGGCGAGCAACAGATGCACGGGGCCGCCGCCTTGCAGCTGCAGCGAGAGGACACCGTCGAACTTGATCGTCGCGGCCAGCAACAAAGCGGCGGCAACGGCTTCGCCCAACGCATCGCGGATCGGCACGGGGTATTCGCGATGTTCGATCAACGCGAGCCAGGAGGCGTCCATGTGCACCAAATGCCCGCGGATCGGGAAGTGCTCGAACATGAAGCGGTGCAGCGAGTCCCGATCATGCATCTTGCGGATTGCCACCCAATTTAGCCTTCAACAAATCGTTCAACTGCGCAGGGTTCGCCTTGCCGCCCGTAGCCTTCATGACCTGACCCACGAAAAAACCGAACAGCTTGTCCTTGCCCGCACGATAGTCCGCCAGTTGTTTCGGGTTGGCGGCCATCACGCTGTCGATCACCCCGTCGATGGCGCCCGAGTCGGTGATCTGCCGCAACCCCTTGGCCTCGATGAGCTCGTCCGCGGACTTGCCTTCCGACCACATGGCCTCGAACACGTCCTTGGCAATCTTGCCGGAGATCGTCGCGTCGACGATTCGCTTCAACAGCGCGCTCAACGCCGTGGCGGACACCCGCGCCTGGCCGATCTCGACGTTGTCGCGGTTGAGCGCGCTCGATAGATCGCCCATGACCCAATTCGCCGCCAGCTTGGCATGCGCCGTGCCGAGTTCGGCGAGGACGGCTTCGAAGTAAGCGCCGAGTTCGCGGCTCGCGCTCAACACCCCGGCATCGTAGGCGGACAACCCGAAATTGCCGGCGAAACGCGCGGCTTTTTCATCGGGTAGCTCGGGCAGACCGGCGCGCACGTCGGCGATGAACTGCTCGTCGATTTCCAACGGCAGCAAATCGGGATCCGGAAAATACCGATAGTCGTTGGCCTCTTCTTTGGAGCGCATGGGCCGCGTTTCATCCTTGTCGGAATCGTACAGCCGCGTTTCCTGAACGACCTTGCCGCCGCTTTCGATCAATTCGACCTGGCGGGCCACCTCGTAGTGAATGGCTTTTTCGACGAACCGGAAGGAGTTGAGGTTCTTGATCTCCGCGCGGGTACCGAATGTCTCCTGTCCACGCGGCCGCACCGAGACGTTCGCGTCACAGCGGAACGACCCTTCCTGCATGTTGCCATCGCAGATCTGCAGATAACGCACCAGGGTGTGAATCCTCTTCATGTACGCCACGGCTTCCTTGGCCGAACGCATGTCCGGCTCGGACACGATTTCCAGCAGCGGCGTACCGGCACGGTTCAGGTCGATGCCGCTGGCATTGGCCAACCCTTCGTGCAGCGACTTTCCCGCATCCTCCTCCAGATGCGCGCGGGTCACGCCGATCACCTTCGGCGTGCCGTCGTCGAGCACCACGGTCAACGTCCCACGGCTGACGATGGGATGCTCGAACTGGCTGATCTGGTAGCCCTTGGGAAGATCGGGGTAGAAATAATTCTTGCGCGCAAACACCGAGCGTCGGGCCACGGTGGCGCCGATCGCGAGGCCGAACTTGACCGCCATGCGTACCGCTTCCGCATTGAGGACGGGCAGCACACCGGGGTACGCCAGATCGACCAGGCCGGCCTGACTGTTCGGCGGTGCGCCGTACATCGTGGCCGAACCCGAAAAAATCTTCGAACGCGTCGCGAGTTGCGCGTGGATTTCGAGGCCGATGACCACTTCCCAGTCGCTCATCACTCATACCCGCGCGGCGCGCGCATGTGCCACTCGGTGGCTTGCTGAAATTGATGCGCCGCACCCAGCAACGTCGCCTCGGAAAAATGCGGGCCGATGAGCTGCAGCCCCATGGGCAGCCCGTCGACGAAGCCACACGGTACCGAAATGCCCGGCAAGCCGGCGAGATTGGCACCGATGGTGTAAATGTCGTTCAGATACATGGTCACCGGATCGTCGATCTTGGCGCCGAGATCGAAGGCCGGTGTCGGCGTGGTCGGTCCGATCAACAGATCGACGTGTTGGAAAGCGGCGCGAAAATCGTCGGTGATGAGACGGCGGACCCGTTGTGCCTTCAGGTAATAGGCATCGAAATAACCCGCCGAGAGAACGTACGTGCCCGTCATGATGCGGCGTTTCACTTCGGCACCGAACCCCTCGCCACGCGACCGCTCGTAAAGATCGGCGAGATCTTTCGGCTGCTCGCAGCGGTAGCCGAAACGCACCCCGTCGAAACGCGACAGATTCGACGAACACTCGGCCGGCGCGACGACGTAGTAGGTCGGCACCGACAGCGGCAGATGCGGCAGGCTGACCTCTTCGGTGGTGGCGCCCAAGGCCGTATACACTTTGAGCGCATCGTGGATGAGGGCCGCGTTGCGCGCCTCCAGTCCGTCGAAGAACTCCCGCAACAGACCGATCTTCAGGCCCCGCAACGGCGCGTCCAACAGGGTCGAATACGCGGGCACGGGCACATCCACGCTGGTCGAGTCCAACGGATCGAACCCCGCCATGACCTCGAGCACGGCAGCCGCCTCCGCCGCCGAACGAGCAAAGACACCGGCCTGATCGAGACTCGACGCGAACGCCACGATGCCGTAGCGAGAGACCCGGCCGTACGTCGGCTTGATGCCGGTGACGCCCGTCAAGGCGGCCGGTTGGCGAATCGAGCCGCCCGTGTCGGTACCGGTCGCGATGGGCGCGAAACGCGCAGCCAGAGCCGCCGCCGAGCCACCCGACGAGCCCCCGGGAACCTTCGCCGTATCCCAAGGATTTTTGACGGCTCCGTAGTAGCTGGTTTCGTTCGATGAGCCCATGGCGAACTCGTCCATGTTCGCCTTGCCCAGCATCACCGCGCCGGCCGCCTTCAGCCGCGCGACCACGGTGGCATCGTACGGCGCCACGAAATTATCCAACATGCGTGATCCGCAGCTCGTGCGCACGCCATCGGTACAAAAAATATCTTTGTGCAGGAGCGGGATGCCGAGTAACGCACCGCTCTCACCGGAGGCGCGCCGACGGTCGGCGGCGCGTGCCGCCGCGAGGGCGCCCGCGGCCGTCACCGTAATCACGGCATTCAACGACGAATTCAGGCGTTCGATGCGCGCGAGAAAATGCTCGAC
>CAZZXZ010000134.1:0-9356 GCA_964658135.1 uncultured Acetobacteraceae bacterium
AATCTGCGGACGAAATCGAGCATGCCAATGAAATGGGATCGACGGCAATTCATCGCTTCCGGCGGAGCTGCAATATCGGTGTGGTCGATCTCGAGGGGGTCGATGGCGGCGACGCCCGCGTCGAGCGAGGCGCCGGCGCCGATGCCGTCGGTACCCGGGATGCCCCCGGCGCCCGTGGCGCGCGTCGAGGTGGTGAGGGATACCTACTTCGGCGAAACCCTGAGTGATCCCTACCGCTGGATGGAAAACGACAAGGATCGGGACTGGCTGCCGTTCCTCAAGGGCCAAAATGCGCGCACCCGGACGATACTCGACGCTTTGCCGACACGCGCCGGATTGCTGAGTCGGATCCAGCAGCTCTCCGGCGATACCGTCTCGACCAGCCGCGTACAGCGGGCGGGCGGGTCGACCTTCTTCATGCAGCGCCCTTTAAACGCGGATAACTTCAAGCTGTTCGTGCGCCGGGACGGACACGATCGAGTTTTGGTCGACCCGACTTCGGTGAGCGGTCCGAACAGCCACACCTCCCTCGATTGGTGGCGGGCGTCTCCAGATGGCAAGTACGTCGTCTACGGTCTGTCGAAAGACGGCAGCGAGGATTCGACGCTGTACGTGCTGCGCGTGGCCGACGGCGGCAATCTGCCCGAGTCGATTCCCAATACGCAAAACGCGAATCCCGGTTGGCTCGACGATGGCAGCGGCTTTTTCTACACCCAGCTTACCGGCGCGGTGGATACACCGGAGCGCTTTCTCGATGCCCAGGCACGATTCCACCGCCTCGGCACCGATCCGCACAGCGATCCCATCCTCATGAAGCGCGGTCTGGTCGCCGGCATCGACTACGAGAAGATCCAGATTCCCGTCATCTTGACCTTCCCGGGAAGTCGCTTCGCGGTGCTGCAGCTCGGCGACGTGCGACCGGAATTTCGCGGTTACATTGCGCCGCTGACCGAGGTCATCGCGGGCCGGGCGACATGGGCCCCGTTCGCGACGTTCGCAGATGAGGTCACCGATCTGGAGCTCGACGGCGACGAGCTGTATCTGCTCGTGAACGAGGGCACCCCTCGCGGCCGGGTGGTGAAGACCTCCGCCGCCGCACCGGACATCGCCAAGGCCGCCGTCGTGATTCCGCAGAGCAGCGTCGTGCTGCAGTTCCTCAGCCGCGCCCGCGATGGTTTGTACGTGCAGATCATGGATGGCGGCATCAGCCGGCTGCGGCGGCTCGCGCGCGACGGCCGCGGCAGCGACATCACGCTGCCCTTCGACGGCACCATTGGCGCTCTGTTCGCCGAGCCGTCGGAGGACGGGGTGCTCCTGTCCTTCACGGGTTGGCTGGAACCGTCGGCAATCTATGCCGTCGACGTTGCCGGAGTCCTCACCGACACCGGCATCACGCCGAAGCCGCACATCGACGTCAGCGCCTATGAGGCGCGTCGCTTCTTCGCCACCGCCAAGGACGGCGTGAAAATCCCCTACACGCTGATCTACCGCAAGGGCATGAAACGCGACGGCAGCAACCCCACTTGGATCTCGGCGTATGGCTCCTACGGTATCTCTGCCTACACGCCGTCATTTGCCGGCAGGACGCTGGCTCTGGTGGATGCGGGCGCCATCGTCGGCTATGCGAACGTGCGCGGCGGCGGTGAATATGGACGCGAATGGCATGCGGCCGGTCAGCTCACCCGCAAACCCAACACCTGGCGGGATCTCATTGCCGTCTGCGAAGAGCTGATCGCTCAGAAATATACCTCGAAGCCACACCTCGCCATCGGCGGACGCTCCGCCGGTGGTATCACGGTGGGGCGCGCGATGACCGAACGACCGGACCTGTTCGCCGCGGTCGTCGATGGCGTCGGCTGGTCGAATCCGCTGCGCTACGTCGCCGAGCAGAACGGCTACGGCGAGGAACCCGAGTGGGGCGCGATCTCCGACCCGCAGGGTTACAAGGCCTTGAAGAGCATCGACAGCTACCAGGCCGTCAAGGACGGTACCGCCTATCCCGCCGTGCTGCTGACCACCGGAGTCACCGATCCACGCGTAGCACCCTTTCACGTCGCCAAGATGGCGGCGAGGTTGCAGGCGGCGAGCAGCTCCGGTAAGCCGATCCTGCTGCGCGTCGATTACGACGCCGGCCACGGCATCGGTTCCACCCGCGCGCAGCAGGATCGCGAGGCGGCCGACACCTATGCGTTCCTGTTGTGGCAGTTGCGGCCGCCAGGACGAAACCGGGCGGTCTGAGGTACGCGTAACCGCCGGTCCGGCCGATGACGTACCGCCGGGTGTCGAGGTTCCAGTCTTCCATCGGCGCGATCCTGGATTGTGAGTTCCAATCCCCCGACCCCTACCAGGCTCCGATCCCTACCAAAACGCCTGTATCTCGCGACATCCGCACCCTCGCGTAACGCATTCAAGCCGAGAGCGATTGCCTCAGGCGCGCCAAAGCCTGTGGCGTGCTGGTCTTCGGGAGAGCACACCCAGGAGTGATGATGTATTTCGCACCCGCCTGCTGACGGGCCGTTGTCCATTGACGCCGCATTTCCGCTACGGTTAGCGAACCGTAGTCGATTTCATCGACGCCGCCCGCAAGCGTCTGCGTGAAGTTTGCCCGCATGGTGGACATGGGAATGCCGCTCGTCTTGACCGAGTAGTTGATGACCGGTGATTTGAAATCGCGAAACTGAGGGATGAACGATTCATCGAGGAAATGCAGGTGGAGCATCGTCAACCGGCTATCGGCCAAGGCATCCATGATTCGTTTGTCGTACGGACGACTAAACTGCTCGTAGTCCTCGATGCTGTTGAATTTGTCCGTGGCATTCATGATGCTCACCAACGCCCCGGACGTGCCGATCTGTTTTGCTTTGTTGATGTGATTGATGGTCGATTCCGTGATGGCGCCCATCATGTCATGCCACGCTCTCGGACTGCGCTTTTGAAACGCCCGAAGGCCCACACTCGTTTCGACCAATACGTCGTTTTCGGAAAGTTTTCGGTCTGCGTACTCGGGTTCCGCGCCCAGTAACAGTTGGGCAGTGAAATAAGGACCGAATAGCGTATCGATGAAGTACGCATCGCCATTGAGCCCATTTCTTACGAGCTCCAGTGTTTCCAGCTGGTTCGGATACGGAGAGTCGGTCGGCATGATCTCGTACCATTTGCCGGTGGTCGACCTCGGATAGTCAAAGTCGTTCATGGCCTTGACGATATCCGTATCGTAGCGCCGGTGAAATTCCACCAAACTTTGCGCTTCTTCTTCGGCGGTCGGCTTGTTGAAATGATGCCAAAGCGTGTACGGCGGTCGGTCGACCTCCAGACCCAATAAGGCGCGATCGACGCGTTCTTTATGCCCCAGGGTGGCGGGCGCTGCGAACGGGACTCGCGCACGGCTAAGCGCGGCGCCAGCCACGGCAACGGACATGAATTGGCGACGGCTCAGCATGGTGAACTCCGGGCGAAGATTTTAGCGACGAGCATGGTCAGAAAGAGTACTTCAGGGTCGCATAATAGAACCCGCCGTTGATTCCCATCTGAGATATGTAGCCATCGTATTGCCAACCTAGATATTGATCCTGCGCCGCCATACGATCGGGATAGGTATTGAACACATTGTTGGCGCCCACGGTCAACGTCAGATCGCGAATGAAGGAGTAGCTTACGGCCAGATCCGTCGTCGCTTTCGCTCGCTCATCGAAACGGTCGAATACGGTGGTCGAGAACGTGTTCGGACCCGCGTAGATGGTCACCTGGTCGCTAGCGGGTCCGTAGATATGCTCATGCAGCGAAACCGCCCAGCTATCGTCGTGCCAAACCCCGCCGACGATGATTTTGTACTTGGGAGTCGTGCTCGTGAGCCAAGCTTCTTGCTGCGCGTTGGTCACGGGAAGGCCATCAACGGTTGCCACTCGCAGCAACGTCGTGTCGTTGAGGTTAGCGGAGAACGACCAATCGATGATGCCATACTGCTGAAAATTGGTCCGGTACGACGCGGCCAGGTCGGCGCCGCGCGTGCGCGTATCAGCGGCGTTTTGCAGATAATTGGTCGATATGTAGGTGGCGGTCGAAGGCAGAACGATACCCCCGGCGGTCAAGGCGTCCGCGGCCGTGGCACCTTCCGCGTAACCGCTGTCGATCAACCGATTACGAACGACAACCTGGTACACATCGATGGTTGCGTTGAGATTCTCGATCGGATTGAGAACGAGCCCTATATTGATGTTCGTCGACTCTTCGGGCTTGAGCGGCGTAGCGCCGAGGCTCTTGGCGATCGGCGACAAGGGCGACAGCTGACCCACCGCCTCCGTCGGTCCAACCACCAAGCTGCTGAAGTATTCTTGGGCGAGGGTTGGGGCCTGAAAACCGGTTCCGAAGCTCGCACGAACAGCGACCTTCGATGAGAAATCGTACCGTGTCGAAAACTTGCCAGTCTCGTTACTGCCAATTCCCCAATAGTGTTCGAACCGCCCAGCCACGTCGACCTGCCACTGTGGCGTCAGCTTGGTGGCAAGATCCAAATACGCTGCGGCAACATTGCGCGAATGATCGCTAGCGTCCGTGGGAGCGATACCCGCCAAGGCCTGAGGACCGCCGTTGTAATAGGAGGCATAGTCGCCGGCGCCAATCTTATAGGTCTCCCGACGGTGCTCGAGACCCCAAGCAATCGTCAACGGTTGAGGCAGAAACGCAATGCTCACGGGCCGAGTAAGGTCCAAGCTGTTGGTCCATTGGGAGCTATTGAACGTCGAGATATGAAAGTCCGTCGGCGTATATCCGAACGCCGTATAGAAATCCGGGTTTACCGAATTGATCAGGCCAACGTTCACCGTATCACGGCCAAAAGTGGAACTGGCGTCCCAAACCCAACCGAAAAAGTCCTTGCCTCTGATGCCGCCGGTGATGCCGTAATCGTCCTCGAGTCGTGTGTCCAAGGGTTCGAATCCGTCCGGATACACTGCCGGCAAGAAAGTTGGCAAACGATATAGCTCTTTGCCCGCCCCTTTACGATGCGCGTAGGTGGCAAATCCATACAATTCCAACTCATCACTGAGGTCGTAGGCCGTGTTGATGCCAAGAGACTCGGTATTGTTTCTTGGATTTCCTTCGAATGTATTGGTGTGCTCACCCGTGCGGGGATCGACACCGTTGCGGTCGGTAAAGTTCTTGCCAGAGTACTCTGCGCTCAGGTGGAGAAATCCCTTGCCGCCTAAACTCAGACCCGCATCGCCCGACACCTGTCTCGAAAAGCCATCCCCTGCATAGTACTCCCCCGCCGTCGCTTGGACGGAGCCCCCGTGGTCGCTCGATTTCAAAATGATGTTGATCACGCCCGCAATCGCATCTGCACCATATTGCGCGGAATCACCGTCGCGTAGAATCTCGATGTGGTCAATTGCCGAGATCGGGATCGTGTCGATATCCACACCCGTCTGCCCCTGCTGGGGTCCGTCGGTATCGACGCTCGCCGTCGAGTGCCGGCGCTTACCATTGACCAGAACCAGCAAATGGTTTGGGCTAAGCCCATGCAGGGTCAGAATATCCGTCAGAGCGGCCGAATTCGTGTTGAATGACTCTCGGGCGATCGCAGGCGACAGCTGCTCCAATGCGTCGCGCAGATCAGTCTGGCCTACGCTTTGAAGGCTCTCACCGGAAATGACCTCGATGGGCGTCGCGCTATCGCCAACCTTCCGTCCTGTCTCTCGGGTCCCCGTCACAATCACCGCGTCGAGCGGGTCGGAGGCGACGTCGGCCGCCACCGCCAGCGCCGCAAAGGAATTAAACAGCGCGACGGCGATACACACTAATTTTGTTGGCGCTGCGGGCGCGCGCGAGCGGGCCGAAACCGAATTCATTGGCATTTGCGGAAAATCCCCAGATTTTATTGTTAGCAGAGAACCAAGACGTTATCGAATGCACTTTCGCCTGCCGCAAAAGCCGGTTTGCGTTCGAATCACTACATCGAACAAGAGTTTCGATGGACCTGTGACAATCGATCCAAAGAGCCGGTGGCACCGTTCCGTCGGGGCAACGTCACATTGCCTCTCAATCTCCCCGTCAGATGCTAGTTCCTTGCTCGGATGCGGTCTAATATTTTTGCGGACTATCGATAGAAGCGATGGCGCGTACACTGTGCGGAAGCTGATTACCCGGCAGTAGAGCAACGGACTGACGGTGCAGCAATCTGTCACCCCTGTTTCTCCCATGATGGTCAAAAAAACCTGTGCATCGAGCATGTCAGGGTGCCGAGCGTCCCCATTAAATGTTGCTCCGGTGTGTAGAACGAGCGTCTGGCCTTCCTATCCACACAGTGAATGCAGTCATACTTCATGGCGGCGCGCGCTTCCCGGCCCGATATCCTCATGGCGATGCAAGCCTCCGCCCCTTAAGCTGTCAAATGAGATTACGATGCCAACGCATCAACCTTCGTCGCGGTACGTCCTGTTGAAATCGCACAGCTTCGTCAGGGAAATTGGCTTGACGCTTCGTCTGGGCGGTCCGCTGGCGCTCGGCGAACTCGGATGGATGTCCACCTACATCGTTGACGCGCTGATGCTGGGACGGCTGCATTCGCCCATCGCCATCGCCGCATCGTCGCTCGGCAATACGATCTACTACGCGATCGTGTTCTGTGCCATTTACCTCATGAACGGACTGGAGACGCTGATAGCGCAGGCGTACGGCAGGGGCGACACGGAGGAGGCGATTCGGCTGCTGAGTCAGTCGTTCTGGTTCGTCGTGTTGGGAACGCCGGTGGTCATGCTCGGGACGCTGGGGTGTCTTTATTTGCTGCCCCACTTCGGGACGCCTGCAGACATCGTGGCGGAGACGACTCGCTATCTCCACCCGCTCGTGTGGTCCACGGCTCCTTTGATGGCGTACATGGCCCTGCGGCGATTTTTGCAGTCGGTCAACAATGTATTCTGGGTCAGTTTTTCTCTCATCACGGCATCGTTCGTGAACTGGCTGGGAGACTATGCCTTCCTCTTCGGGCACTTCGGCGCGCATCCGATGGGAGTGGCGGGGTCGGCGTGGGGGACGTTGCTGGTCCGCATGTACATGCTCGTGCTGCTCGTCATCGGAACGGTGATTAGCGCCCGGCGATTGAAGGTGACATTCCGCACAGCGATGCTGTACCCGAGTGTTGCGCGCATCAAGATTCTGCTGCGGATTGGCTGGCCGAGCGCACTCGAGGAACTGGCCGAGCTTGGCGTCTCGACCTACCAATCGATCCTGTGTGCCCGTCTCGGCGCGATTCTCCTGGCCGCGCAGCAGGTCGTGCTCGATTTGAACGCGTTCGTGTACCAGGTGCCTGCTGGACTGTCGTACGCGACGATCGTCCGCACCGGGCAGGCGGCGGGTCGCGACAGCTGGCCGGAAGTGCGACGAGCCGCCAACGCGAGTCTATTGCTCGGGGTCGGCTTCATGGCCATTGCGGGTCTGATCTTCGCCGGCTTCTCGCATCTGTGGGCGAGTCTCTACACTGACAGCGCCGAGGTCGTCATCGCCTCGCAACCTATTTTCACCATCTGCGCCTTCTTGCTGATGACCGACACGGTCTTTGTGGTGCTGGCCTCCGCATTGACCGGCCTTGGCGATACACGAACTCCGATGATTGCGAGCCTCGTCGGGAATTGGGGTGTGGGAATGTCGCTCGCCTACACGCTCACATTTCACTTCGACCAATCGTTGTCCGGCCTTTGGGTTGGACGCGCGGTTGGCTCAGCGGTCGCAGCTCTGGCCATGGTCGTCGTCTGGCGCATGCGGTTGCACCAGGCGGCGCGGGCGGGCGCTTCCATCAATCTCGTCGACTCGTTGCGCTTCAGCTGTGATGCAAGATGGTGACCAGTAATACCGCGATGATGGCGGTAGGACAGAGATAGCGCAGGAGAAACCGGCACGCGCCGGCGGTCAGTGCCCCGGCATCACTCAGCTCGGCCTGAAACATGGCGCGATCCAGCCGCCAGCCGACGAAGGCACAGGTGAGCAGTGCACCGACCGGCAGCAGGATGTTGCCGGCGATGAAGTCGGCCGTCTCGAACACGGTCTTGTCCGCAAGAATCGGAATGAACCGCAGCGGACGCCAGGTCGCGAGGACGTTGAAAGACAGCACGGAGGCGATGCCTGCCACCCAGGTCGCGAGGCCGGTGATCGCGGCCGCGCTCGCGCGGCGCAACCCATGGCTTGTCAACCACGCCACAATGGGCTCGAAGCCGGCAAGCGAGGGCGTGAGCGCGGCGAAGATCAACAGCAGAAAGAACCCGGTGCCGATGAACCGACCGGCAGGCATGACGGAGAAGGCTGTCGGGAGCACGTCAAAGACCAGCGTGGGTCCGGCCGCGGGGCTCATGTGATAGTGAAACACCAGCGGGAAGATCAGAATCGTGGCGAGCAGGGAGACGGTCAGAATCGAACCGCTCACCAACAGCGCAGGACGCAGCAACGGTGCGTGCCGCGGCATGTAGGAGCCGTACGCAAGCATCATTCCCATGCCGACCCCGGTGGCATAAAACGCCTGGCCGATGGCGGCGAGCACGACTTCACCGGAAAGTGCCTCCCAGTGCGGCGCGAAAACGAACCGGGCGGTGCGGACTACATCGCCGGTTGCCAGCGAGTACGCATCCAGGCCGAGCAGGAGCACGAGCAATACCGGCGCACGAATTCGGCTGGCGAGTTCGATGCCCGGACCCAGACCGCGGGCCGAGATGAATGTCACCATCGACAGGAACAACAGCTGCCAGCCCGTCAGCTGCCACGGGTTCGCCAGGAAGCTCTGCCACTCGCGCTGCAGTCCGGGATGAGTCAGGCCGGAAAAAGCGCCGCGGCCGCACTTCCAGGTATAGGCGACGACCCATCCGGCGACGATGGTGTAGTACGAACAGATCAGAAAAGCGGCCACGGTCCCCAGCTGACCGATCAAATTCCAACGCCGCGATCCGCCGAGTTTCGCCGCCATGGCGCCGGCCGCGGCGCTCGGCGCCAATCCGGAGAATCGGCCGATCATGAATTCGGCGACGACGAGCGGGGTCGCGATGAACAAGCACGCGAGCACGAAGACCGCAATGAAGACGCCTCCGCCCTGAGTCCCGGCGAGGTAGGGAAAGCGCCAGATGCTGCCGAGGCCGACTGCCGCACCCACCGTGCCGAGATACACCGCCATCGGTGATGACCACACCGATGCAGCGAGCGCGGCGCGGGTCATCGCGCTGCCGGCGCGACGCCTGGGCGCGGCGGCATGTTTTCATCGAACCAGGCCACCGTCCGCTCGAGCCGGTCGAGAACATGGGCCGGGTCGGAAAATTCGTGGCCCTCATGCGGGTAGACCACGAGTTCGGTCTTCACGCCGAGCGTTTTGAGCGCGTGCC
>CAZZXZ010000135.1:0-9247 GCA_964658135.1 uncultured Acetobacteraceae bacterium
ACCAGAGCGGCGGCCGCGGCGGCCGTAGCGGCCGTAGCGGGCTCGACGGCGACGTTCTCGCTGCGCTCCAAGCGACGAATCCGAAATTCGCGTTCCTCGAGGTCGCCGCGCGTCCTTTCGATGGTGCGGCGCAGGTTGCGGTTATCCTCGCTGAGGGCCTCCACGGTAAGGTTCTTGGCCACCAGCTCATCGGTCAAGCGCCTGACATCCGCTTCGAGGGCTTGCAGGGGCCGGGCCGCGTCGAGTTCGAGGCGCTGCACCTGCTGCTGCAAATCCAGGCGGACATCGTCCGCCGCCGCCAGCGCCCAACGGGCTCGCTCCGCCTCACTCGCATGGGCAAGGGCAGCCTCCTGCAGCGCCGCTTCCTTGCCGACCAATTCGGCTTTCATGGCCACGATCGTGACGTCCCGCGCCGACAGCAGCCCTTCCAATTGAGTGACCCGACGGCGCAGTTGGTAGCCCTCCGTGCGCAGCGCATCGTAATCGGCGAGCCGCGTGCTAGGAACCTGCTCGCGCTGCAGCGCCGCCAACTGAGCGTCGCGCTCGGCGAGCGTTGCCTGCACGGTCTGCGATTCGGCCACCGACTGCTCGAGAGCCTGCCGCGCGGTATCGAGCTGAACCATCAACGCTTGCGCGCGAGCGGCAGCGGCCGCCTGGGCCGCCCGAGTCTTCTCGAGAGTGACGTGCAGGGACTCGTATTCGGCGGTGTGTTTCGCAATCCGTTCTTCGAAGCCTCGAACACGCTCGGCGAATGCCGCGCCATCGTACCCTCCGCCTCTGCCAAACGTGGGTTTGACGCTTGCCCGCGCGGCGGCATCCATGCGCACCGCGTCATCGGCAACGTCATCTTCGACCAAAGTACCGGCGGCGACCGGTAAGCGGTCCGTGATGTCGAGATCGACCTCGGGGGACGAAAAGCCGTCGGTGGCCATGGCGCCTCCTCGAGGGTCAGCCGACCAAGGTGTTCGGAACACCCAGCGCCGCTTGTCGCAGTTTCTGGATTTCGTCCCGCAAACGCGCAGCCTTTTCGAACTCCAGATTGCGCGCGAACTTCATCATTTCCGCATCGAGCTTTTTGATGCGCTTCAAAGCTTGCTCCGGGGGCATGAGGGCATAGTCTACGCCCGTGTCCTTGGCCTGATTTTCTTGCACCGCCCGAGCGCCTTCCATGACATCGCCGACCGCCTTGACGATGGTGCGCGGCGTGATGCCGTGCAGCACGTTGAACTCGATCTGCTTGGCACGACGACGGTCGGTCTCGGCGATGGCGCGCTCGATCGAGCCGGTACGCACGTCCGCATACAGGATCGCCTTGCCGCGCACGTTGCGCGCCGCACGGCCGATGGTTTGAATCAACGAGCCCTCTGAACGCAAAAACCCCTCCTTATCCGCGTCAAGGATCGCAACCAACGACACCTCCGGCATATCGAGGCCCTCGCGCAGCAGATTGATCCCGACGATCACGTCGAACTTGCCCAGGCGCAAATCGCGGATGATTTCGGACCGTTCGACCGTTTCGATATCCGAATGTAGATAGCGAACCTTGACGCCATGTTCGTTCAAGTATTCGGTCAGATCCTCCGACATGCGCTTGGTCAGCGTGGTGACCAACACCCGCTCGCCCACGTCGGTGCGCAGCCGGATTTCGGACAATAGATCGTCCACCTGGGCCCGCACGGGTCGGATCTCCACCACAGGATCGATCAGCCCCGTCGGCCGCACCACCTGCTCGATGATCTGCCCGGACATGCGTTTCTCATAGGCCGACGGCGTTGCCGACACATAAATGGCCTGCGGCGACAGATGCTCGAACTCCTCGAAGCGCAAAGGTCGGTTATCGAGCGCGGACGGCAGCCGGAAGCCGTATTCGACCAGCGTCTCTTTACGAGAGCGGTCGCCCTTGTACATCGCGCCAAGTTGCGGAATGGTCTGGTGACTCTCGTCGATCACCAGAAGCGCATTCTTCGGCAGGTAGTCGAACAAACATGGCGGCGGCTCACCCGGGGTGCGCCCCGACAAGTAACGCGAGTAATTCTCGATGCCTGCGCAATAGCCCACCTCGTTCATCATCTCGAGATCGAACAGCGTGCGCTGTTGCAGCCGCTGAGCCTCCACCAACTTGCCGGCCCCGTGTAGATCCTCGAGACGCCCGCGCAGCTCGTTACGCACCTCATCGACTGCCGACTGCACCCGCTCTTTGGGGGTCACGTAGTGCGTGGACGGATAGACGGTGAGCCGCGGCGCCTTGCGCAAAATCTCGCCGGTCAACGGATCGAACAAACTCAGACTTTCGATCTGGTCGTCGAAAAGCTCGACGCGCACCGCTTCGCGTTCGGATTCGGCGGGAAAGATATCGATGACGTCGCCGCGCACGCGATAGGTCCCCTGATGCAAATCGATTTCGTTGCGCGTGTACTGCATGTCGGCGAGGCGGCGCAGCAGCTTGCGCTGTTCCAGCCGATCGCCGCGCGACATGTGCAAGACCATGCTGAGGTAGGCCTGCGGATCACCCAGACCATAGATCGCCGAAACGGTCGCCACGATGATGGCATCGGAACGTTCGAGCAAGGCCTTGGTCGCCGACAGGCGCATCTGTTCGATGTGTTCATTGATGGACGCATCTTTCTCGATGAACGTGTCGGAGGACGGCACGTAGGCTTCGGGCTGATAATAATCGTAGTACGAGACGAAATACTCGACCGCATTTTTCGGAAAGAACGTTTTGAACTCTCCGTACAACTGCGCCGCGAGCGTCTTGTTGTGCGCGAGCACGAGAGTCGGGCGCTGGACCTGTTGAATGACGTTGGCAATCGTGAACGTCTTGCCCGAGCCGGTGACACCGAGCAAGGTTTGATGCGCGAGGCCGCTGGTCAGACCGTCGACCAATTTTTCGATTGCCTGCGGTTGGTCGCCGGCCGGGAGATAGTCGGAAAAGAGCTCAAAGGTCATCGCTGTATTCTCTCATGTAAGCGACCCGTTCCACCCGCGAACTGGCGTCCGCAGGACATTTTTCGTACACTTCTGCGGCCCATTTTCACATAGGTATTTCCCGTGACCCTGCATCTCTCGAAGCGAGTCCAGAAGGTCAAGCCCTCCCCCACCTTGGCGGTCACCGCCCGGGCGGCAAAACTCAAAGCCGAAGGCAAGGACATCATCGGACTCGGCGCCGGCGAGCCGGATTTCGATACTCCTCTGCATATCGCCGATGCCGGCATTGCGGCGATTCGGGCGGGGATCACCCGCTACACGGCCGTCGAAGGCACCGCAGAGTTGAAAGACGCCATCATCGCCAAGTTCAAACGCGATAACGAATTGACCTACGAACGGAACCAAATTCTAGTCTCTTCGGGCGCCAAGCAGACCTGTTTCAACGTCTGCGCAGCGCTGCTCGACGAGGGCGACGAATGCGTCATTCCCGCGCCTTATTGGGTGTCCTATCCGGACATGGTGCTGCTGGCCGATGGCGTGCCAGTGTCGGTGTATGGTGGCGCCGAGCAGGGTTACAAGATCACCCCGGCCCAATTGGCCGCGGCGATCACGCCACGCACCCGTTTACTCTTTCTCAACAGCCCGAGCAACCCCACGGGCGCGGCCTACACTCGGGCCGAACTCAAGGCGCTCGGCGCAGTTCTGGCTGGACACCCGCAGGTGATCATCGCGTCCGACGAGATGTATGAACACATCTATTGGGCCGCCGAACCGTTCACCAGCTTCGCGCAGGCCAATCCCCATCTGTACGACCGCACGGTCACCATCAACGGCGTCTCCAAAGCGTACGCGATGACCGGCTGGCGCATAGGCTATTGCGGCGGGCCGAAGGAGCTCGTCGCGGCGATGGCGACCATCCAGGGACAGTCGACGTCGAACGCCTGCAGCATTTCGCAGCGGGCGGCTAACGTCGGCCTCAACAGCGACCAAGCGTGCGTGGCTACGATGAACAAGGCGTTCAAGGAACGCCATGATTTCGTCGTGGCCGGACTCAACGCCATTCCCGGGATCTCCTGCCGATTGGGCTCGGGCACGTTTTACGCGTTCGCCGACGTCACCGGCGCCATGCAGGCGCTCGGAATGAAGGACGATACCGCCTTTGCCGAGTATCTCCTGGTCGAGGCCGGGGTTGCCGTCGTCCCCGGCTCTGGATTCGGCGCACCCGGTCACGTGCGAATTTCGTTCGCCTGCAGCAAAGCCATGCTCGAGGATGCGCTCGGGCGAATCGCACGCTTGCTTACCACGGCGGTCGCCAAACGCGCCTAGCGCTCGACCTACCACGTGAGGCCGGGCCCTAGCCGGGTCCGGCTTTTCTTGACTTAAAGCCCCAGCTTCCCGACAATCCGCGCCTCTTCCGCATTCCCCGGTAGCTCAGTGGTAGAGCGACGGACTGTTAATCCGTTGGTCGGCGGTTCGAATCCGTCCCGGGGAGCCAAAATCAAAGGGTCCATAAAACCGATTTCCGGCACCGCCGGTTAGTCGTGCCTAATTCGAACCGCCGATGTAAAACAAGCCCGGTTCGACAACTCGACCGAAAGGCGAGTTGGACGCCGGCGCGCTAGCGACGGCGGTCCGCAGCGCAGCGTAGGACGAGCGGCGTAAGCCGCGAGCCATCCGTCCCGACGATACGCATCGGCGGCGGTGTCGTCGAAGGCCAACACGGCACAGCAACCCAATCGAAATCCGCAATACGCCTCCGATCGACATCGCGCTGTGTCACGCTTCGACATCATGAGCTTCAAAATTCCAGCGCTGGATCCGTTCTTGATGGGTTTGATGGCCACGGTAGCCCTGGCCAGCGCCATGCCCTGCCAGGGTGAATGGGCAGTGGTCTTTGGTTGGATCACCAACGCGGCCATCACGCTCTTGTTTTTTCTGCACGGAGCGAAGCTGTCGCGCGCCGCCATCGTGGCTGGTATCGGCCATTGGCGCCTGCAACTACTGGTCTGCGCCGCGACCTTTGTCTTGTTTCCGGCCATGGGTCTGGCCATACGGGCATTGAGCAACGGCAGGCTAGACTCCAACATTACGGCGGGCATTTTGTTCCTCTGCCTGCTTCCTTCCACCGTGCAGAGTTCGATAGCGTTTACCTCGATTGCCAAGGGTAACGTGCCGGCGGCGGTGTGCAGCGCCACCCTGTCGAACGTGGCCGGCATCTTCATCACACCGGTACTCGTGGGCCTCTTCATGGCCGGCTTGGCCAAAGGGGGCCATGGCGGGGTGGACCTGCATTCCATTCAGTCCATCGCCCTGCAGTTGCTTTTGCCCTTTATCCTAGGCCACCTATCACGCCCCGTGACCGCGAAGTTTCTGAAAAGGCACAAGACCCTCGTGGGGCATGTAGACCGGTCTTCAATATTGCTGGTGGTTTACACCGCCTTCAGCTCCGCCGTGGTTGCGGGACTGTGGAAGAAGCTATCGGCAAACGACATCGCCGTCATCTTGGTACTCGACGCCGCGCTCTTGGCTGGGGTTCTGGTCATCACGACTTTGGCCGCACGTGTTCTGTGCTTCTCGAAGGAGGATGAGGTGACCATCGTCTTCTGCGGCTCCAAAAAGAGTCTGGCCTCCGGTGTGCCAATGGCTGGCGTGCTGTTTCCCACCACCACGGTGGGCGCCCTTATCGTGCCCCTCATGGTGTTCCATCAGATCCAGTTGATGGTGTGCGCAGTTCTAGCCCGGCGCTATTCCAGCCGCTCGGCCGCTCGAGATGTGAAAGCAAGCGTGATTCAATCCTGAACACCGCAATGGCAGCTGAACGGCCAACCTCCGGAGTACGCCCGTGCCGACGATGACGCTTTCTGCCCATGACTGTGCCGCCCTGCGCGCCCACTTGAACGGTTTGCTCGCTGCCGCAGAACGACGCGGGCCGGATACGGATGCCGCCTTGCCGACAAACGATATTTTTCCCATCGACTCCATGAGGCGGTTATGCAAGGCGGCGGAGGACACGGCCGCCCTCGCGAGCTTCGATCCCGCCTTTGCGCTGGTGGTCCTCGACAGCATCAAAGGCGGCTCTGCGACCTTCTTTCGTGAACCGCTCTCGGAGGTGCTCGGCTACGTCGAGCGATTACGCACCTGTGGGGCGCTCACCCTGTTCAACAGCCATTACAGCGTGATCGCGACGTTGACGCCGGACGGCGAGGCGTTGCGCAAATTTCTGGCCTGTTGGCAAAGCACCGGCGCTGTCTAGAAATCGCCCGCGACCTCGATCTTGAGCACGCGGGATCCGCGATATCGACTATTCTTAGTGATCGACTCGAACGGGCCGGGGGATATGTGAAACAGTTGGTCGCCATGGTGCTGGTTCTGGCACTTACGGGTTGCGCCGTGTGCAAATCGACGGATTCCGTGGAAGTTTGCCGCACCAAGCAACGCGACCATCAGCAACGATAGGCAAGCCCTTACGGCATCGGCCGATAGCCCTGCTCAACCGAAGAACAGCACTCCACAGCCTTTAGGATGACAGCATGACCACCACCGTCAAGATCGACCCCATCGAAGTCGACAGCGTCTTGTACGATTTCATAACGAACGAAGTGCTGCCCGGCACCGACATTGCCGAGCGGCCGTTTTGGAACGGCGTCGCGCGCTTGATCGAGAAGCTGACACCGCGTAATGCCGTGCTTCTCGCGAAGCGGGCACGGCTGCAGACGTCGATCGACGAATGGCATCGCCAGCAGCCGGGGGCGAATTTCGACGCCGCGAATTACAAAGCTTTCTTGAAAGACATCGGCTATCTGGTCGAGGAACATGGTCCGTTCAGCGTGACCACCACACACGTCGATCCTGAAATAGCCCATATTGCGGGACCGCAACTCGTCGTTCCGGTCAACAACGCCCGCTACGCGCTCAACGCCGCCAACGCGCGATGGGGCAGTCTATACGACGCTCTCTATGGCACGGATGCCGTTGCGAGCGATGGCGATGCCGGGCGCGGTACCGCCTACAACCCGCGGCGCGGTGCCCAGGTGATCGCCTTCGGCCGAACTTTTCTGGATGAGAACTTTACGCTCGACACGGGCAGCCACCGCGATGCGGTTGCCTACCGGATCGCTGGGACGACGCTCGAGATTCACCTCGCGGACGGTAGTAAGAGCCTGCTCAAGGATCCCGCGGGTTTCGTGGGTTTTCAGGGCGATGCTGCGGAGCCTTCGGTGGTCTTGCTGCGCCATCACGGGCTGCATGTCGAGTTGCACATCGATCGGCGGCATTACATCGGACGCGATGACGCGGCCGGCATCAGCGACGTGGTGTTGGAATCGGCGATCACCACCATCCAGGATTGTGAAGACTCGGTAGCGGCGGTGAGCAGCGAGGATAAAGTCCTGGTCTACCGCAACTGGCTGGGTCTCATGAAGGGCACGCTGGAGGCACCCGTCGAAAAAGACGGTAGATCCACGGTGCGTCGCCTGAATGCCGATCGGCGCTATCGCACGCCGTCCGGCGCCGAACTGACTCTGCCCGGCCGCAGCCTCATGCTGGTGCGTAACGTCGGGCACCACATGCTGTCCGAATCGATCGATCTGAACGGCTCGCCGGTTCCCGAAACCTTCATCGATGCGGTCGTCACGTCGTTGATTGCGCTGCACGATATCCGCGGAAGCGGCGCCCGGAAAAACTCCCGCAGCGGCTCCGTGTATATCGTCAAGCCGAAAATGCATGGACCCGAGGAGGTTGCTTTCGCGGACGAACTCTTCGCCGAAGTCGAAAGCTTGCTCGGCCTGCCGCGCAACACCTTGAAGATCGGCATCATGGACGAAGAACGGCGTACCACCGTGAACCTTGCCGAGTGCATACGTGCGGTCAAGGGCCGCGTGGTGTTCATCAACACCGGCTTTCTCGACCGCACCGGCGACGAAATCCATACCTCGATGGAGGCTGGCGCCGTGCCGCGCAAGAGCGATCTGAAAAAAGCGCTTTGGCTCGACACCTACGAGCGGCAGAACGTCGACATCGGCATCGCCTGCGGGCTGCGCGGTCATGCGCAAATCGGCAAAGGCATGTGGGCCATGCCCGATCTGATGGCCGACATGTTGAAGACCAAGGTCGGACATCCTCTGGCGGGTGCCAATACGGCGTGGGTGCCTTCGCCCACCGCAGCTACCTTGCACGCGCTGCACTACCATCGGGTCGACGTGGCCGACGTGCAAAGCCGCTTGTCGGGTCGACGGCGTGCCGCGCTCGATGACATTCTTCAGCCGGCCCTGGTCGCGAAACCGCAGTGGTCGACGGCCGACATCGAAGAGGAATTGAACAACAACGCGCAGAGTATCCTGGGCTATGTGGTGCGTTGGATCGATTCGGGTGTGGGTTGCTCCAAGGTGCCCGACTATTACAACGTCGCGCTCATGGAAGATCGCGCGACGCTGCGGATTTCGAGTCAACACGTCGCGAATTGGCTGCATCACGGCATCTGTTCCCGTGAGCAAGTCATGGCGGCCTTGCAGCGCATGGCGAAGGTCGTGGATCAACAAAATTCGGGTGACCCCGGCTATTCGGCCATGAGCGGTCAACTCGAGGCCAACGTCGCCTTTCAAGCCGCCTGTGACCTGGTGTTCGACGGCCGCGAACAGCCGAACGGTTACACCGAAGCGATTCTCACGGCCCGGCGCAAGCAGAAAATGCTGGAAGCCGCATGAGCGTCCTGACCCTCGATCAAGCCAACCACATCATCGAAACCGCGCTGTCGACCGCGCAACGCTTAGGCTACCGCGCCATGGCGGTGGTCGTCCTCGACACCGGAGGTCATGTGCGCGCGTTGCAGCGCCAAGATGGCGCCAGCATGTTCAGGATCGACATCGCCACGGGCAAGGCCTACGCGGCGGTCGCCATGGGCGCCGCGAGCCGAACTCTGGGTGAGCGGGCGCGCGAAAATCCCACCTTCTTCAATGCGCTGCCCGCCACCGCGCAGGGTAAGTTTCTGGCGCAAACCGGTGCCGTTCTCATCAAGGACGTCGATGGACAAATCATCGGTGCGGCGGGAGCCAGTGGCGGGACCGGCGACGAAGACGAAGCCATCTGCATGGCCGGCGTCGAAGCGGCCGGGCTGCGACATAGCTAACCGGCCTGCCACCGCACCGCGGCGCCGATCCGCAACCGGCACCTTCCGTTCGCTGAACAATTTCAACTATCGGGTCTGGGCGAGCGGCGCGATCGTCTCCAATGTCGGCACCTGGATGCAGCGCACCGCGCAAGACTGGGTGGTGCTCACGCAGTTGACCCACCACAACGCGACCGCCGTCGGCGTGGTCATGGC
>CAZZXZ010000136.1:0-9218 GCA_964658135.1 uncultured Acetobacteraceae bacterium
CGACAGGGCGCTGGCGGAACTGCAGCCGCCGCTTCGCGAGCAGGTCTGCGCGGCACGGCGCATCCTGGGCGATGCCGACACGCCGGAGGGGCGCGCCTTCCACGCCGCCGACACGCTCGACCGGGTCTGGCAGATCGACCAGCATCTGCGCGCCGGCCGCATCGACCTGCGCTTCGTGCTGGACGAGATGGCGCTGGTGCATGACGGGCCGGTCAAGCCGTTCCAGGACCAGGTTCTGCGTGCTGCCGGGTTGGCCGGTTGACCCTATATCGCAGTCCCGTCGATGGCGCAGTCTTGCAGCCGGCAGGGCCGCACGCCCTGGCCGGGCGCTGCCGGCGCTGGCCGGTGGTGGACGGCATCCCGTATCTGCGCACCGGTCGCGACGCACTCGCCGACGCGGCGCTGGCGCATCTCGATGCCGGCCGCCAGGAGCAGGCGCTGGCGCTGCTGCTGGCCGACCAGGACGACTGGTGGAGCGGACCGGTCCCGCAGCCGGACGCGCTGGCGACCCTGATCGCGCAGCGCCAGACGCTCTCGTTGCGGGAGGCGATGCGGCTGCTGCAATGGGGCCGGGTCGGCGATTATTTCGCGCATCGCTGGACCGACCCGACCTTCCTCGCCGGGCTGGCGCTGGTCGAGGCGCACTGGACGGCGCCGCGATCGGCGTTCGAACTCGCCTGCGGCATCGGCCATCACCTGCGCGCGCTCGCGCAGCAGGGCGTGGCGGTGACCGGCGGCGACGTGGTGTTCGCCAAGCTCTGGGTGGCGCGGCACTGGGTGGTGCCGCAGGCGCGGCTGGTCTGCTTCGACGCCGGCGGGCCGTGGCCGCTGCAAGCCAGCCGGTTCGAGCTGGCGTGCTGCCACGACGCTTTCTATTTCCTGGCCCCGAAACAGCATGTGCTGGACAGCCTGCGCGGCCTGAGCGACGGCGCGGTGCTGATCGGCCATATCCACAACCGGGACTGGCCGAACCTGTCGGCGGGTGCCGCGATGCGGGCCGCCGAGCTGGCGGCCATGGCCCCGGACGGGGTGCTGTTCGACGATGCCGAACTGACCGCGGCCCTCATCGAGCGCCGGGCGCCGCAGGCCACCGGTGCGACCGTTCGCACGCCACGCCGTCATCTGCGCCAGGACCTCGTCGCGGGCTGCCAGCTCGGAGATGGCGTGTGCCTGGGCAGCCGGCGGCAGGGTCAGCACGATGCCCCGATGCATGACGTTGATATTGCCGTCGAACGCGCCGGGGTTGGCGCGGAAGATCGCGATCATTTCGCGCTGAATTTGCAGCTCCGAACGCGCACCGGTATGACGGGCGATGCTGCGCAAGGTGTCGCCCGACGAGATCCGGTGATGGTCGGCGGGGCGCGACTCGTCGGCGCCGCGCGGCACGTCGGCTACGTTCTGTACGGTGCGCGGCGGGTGACTCGGGGTGGCACGTTGTGCCGCGGCGAACGGCGGCGCGGTAGCCGCCCGCGCAGTCATCGAAGATGCGGTAAGCGGGGGTGCGGTCGCCACGTTTACCGCCAACGCAGCGTCGCTCGATGATGGCGGAGCCCAGGTGGGCGGATCGAGCAGCAGCGAATATTCGCGGACGACGTCGCTCTTGCCCCAGCGCAGATCGACCAAAAATGCGACGAGCGGATCGGTGAACGGTTCGGTCGAACGGATGTCGAGGATGGCATGACCGTCGGCGGCGGTGCCGACTTTAAAGCTGGTGGAGCCGAGAAACGCCGGCCGATCGGCGCCATACCGCTGGAAAATATCGTGTCCGGCCACGCTTGCGCTGAGACTCGTCAACTCGTCATGGGTCGCACCGACGATGTCTATGCTGGCCACCAGCGGTTCGTTGAGCCGCGATTCGATGTGCAAATCGCCCAGACCCAACGCCCACACCACGCTCGGCAGCGCGATGGCAAAACACAGCAGCAGGGGATCGAGCCGGCGTAACATCGTCTACTCCAAAAGGCGTACTTGTCGTCGTCGAGTACGACAAGACCGATGCTATGCGACAGAATCTGGCGTTGGAAAGAGCGGATTGATAGGACTTCGACGCAGTTCACGCACCGCGTCGCAAAACGTGCATTACGTCACCAAGGCAAGACCTCGCCCATGTGCATGAAGGCGCCGTTCGGGCCCGCGGCATCGAGCAACGCGAGCGCTACGCTGGTCTTCGCGCCGTCGACGATGGACATGGGCGCCTCCGGACCGCCCATGTCGGTTTTTACGTAGCCCGGATGGGCGGCATTGACCTTGATTTTGGTGTCGCGCAATTCATAGGCGAGCTGCACGGTCCACGCATTGAGCGCGGTTTTCGACACGTTGTAGGCCGGCACCTTGTAGTGATAGTAGGGCGACGAGGGATCCGAATGCAGCGTCATGGACCCGAGGATGCTCGACAAATTCACGATGCGGCCGGCATCCGACTTCGCGAGCAGCGGCAGGAACGCCTGCGTCACGGCGATCACCGCGAACAGGTTCGTCGCGAAGGTCTGGTGCCAGACCTCGAGCGATTGTTCCGATACCTTCTGGGTGCCATCGCGAAAGATGACGCCCGCGTTATTGACGAGGATATCCAGGCGCCCGAATGTCTTCGCGACGTGCGCGGCCGCCGCCGCGATGCTGTCGGTATTCGTCACATCGAGCGTGAGCGCATCGACGTCGAGCCCTTCGCCGCGCAAGGCCGCCGCCGCCGCGAGTCCCTTGGCGGCATCGCGCGCAGCCAACAGCACGTGAATGCCGCCGGACTTTGCCAGCTGCCGCGCGGTCTCGAATCCGATGCCTTTGTTGGCGCCGGTGATGAGGGCGATCTTGGTCATGCGGAGTTCCTTGTTCGAGAGCGTCCGACAGTATACGCCGGCAACCGCGATCTGCTCTCGCAGCGGGCGCCTATAAGAAACCCTTGCGCAACGGTTGTTCCCAATCGGCTCTGCCATGGCGCGCGGCGACCCGCGCGGCGGTTTCCCAATCGTAGGGCACCGCGATCAACTCGACGTTCCAACCGCTGCTGGTCTTTTCGACGATGGCATATCGGGCGTGCGGCGATCCGAGTTCCAGGACATGTGCGACCGGATGATGGCCTTCGTAGGCTTGAATGCCGACGCTGCCCGGATTGACTATGACCTGGCCCGTGCTCGCATGGGCGACTCGAGGAATGTGCGTGTGGCCGCATAACAGCAGCGGCGCATCGCACGCCGCCGCACGTGCATCGATGTTCGCGAGTGACGTCGGAACGAGTTTGCCGGCCACGATATCTTCCAGAAAACAGTCGACGTCGTTTTCGGGTGTGGCGTGACAGAGGAAAATTTCGGGCGTGACGCGAAGGGTGGCGGGCAGCGCCGTCAGCCATGCGCGTTGCGGGGCCGTCACGGCGGCGGCGGCATAACGATCCGACAGACCCATGCCGTCGAGGTCGGTCGCGAGCAATTGACGCTCGTGATTACCGGTGATGGTGGGCAACTTCAACTCCATCAAACGCGCCGCGGTTTCGCGCGGCCAGAGCGGTCCCGAAAGCATGTCCCCCAGGTTGACGGTCAGGTCCACACCGCGGCGTTCGATGTCGGCAAGCACCGCCTCGAGCGCGCCGAGATTGCCGTGAATGTCCGATATCGCCGCCATTTTCATGCCACGCAAACTAGCGGCAAGCTGCAGCCATGGCAATAGCGGTCGAGTAACGGAGTATCCTATGGCCCCATGGATCTACAACTTCAGAAAAAAATCGCCCTCGTCACCGGCAGCACGGCGGGTATCGGCAATGCCATCGCGACGTCCCTCGCACGCGAAGGCGCATTCGTCATCGTCAGCGGCCGCACACAGGCGGCGGTGGCCGAGGCGGTCGCCGCGATGATCGAGGAGACCGGCGGCGAGGTGGTCGGCTTCGCCGGTGACTTGAGCGTCGCGTCGGTGGCCGAGGCATTGGCCCGGCAACATCCGCAGGTCGATATTTTGGTGAACAACCTCGGCATTTTCGAAGTGCGCGCATTCGAGGACATCAGCGATGCCGATTGGCAGAAGTTCTTCGACGTCAACGTGCTGAGCGGTGTGCGTTTGGCGCGCCTGTATCTACCGGCGATGCGCACGCAGAATTGGGGCCGCATCATCTTCATCTCGAGCGAAAGCGGTTACCAGATTCCCGCCGAGATGATCCATTACGGGATGACGAAAGCCGCGCAGATTGCGGTGGCCCGTGGCCTCGCCGAGCTGACCAGCGGCACCGCCATCACCGTCAACACCGTGTTGCCGGGACCGACGCGGTCGCGCGGCGTGGGCGATTTCGTCGCCGAGATGGCAAAAAAATCCGGCCAGACCGTGGAGGTCGTGGAGAAGGAATTTTTCAAGAGTGCCCGGCCGAGTTCGCTGTTGCAGCGATTTGCGACGCCGGAAGAAGTGGCCGCGCTGGTGACGTATGTGGCAAGTCCGGTAGCGTCCGCCACCAATGGTGCCGCGCTGCGCGTGGACGGCGGCGTCATCAAGACCGCGTTCTAGGCGTTACGCTCCGCGAAGCGTCCGTGGTTGATGTCCGCATGTAACTGAGCCGCCGCCGCCCCGATGGCCTGGGCGGTACCGTCGCCGGCATAGATGATGCCACGCGCGGAATTGACCAAAAGCCCCGTGCCGCGGGCGTCGAGTCCGGCGGCCAGTGTGCTGCGAAGATCGCCGCCCTGCGCACCGATGCCCGGCACCAGAAAAGACAAGCGGGGATGCGCCCGGCGCAGGTTCGCCATCTCGGCGGGGTAGGTGGCGCCCACCACCAACATCAGATTTTGCAGCCCATTCCAATCGCGGTCGGCACGCTCGGCCACGCGACGATACAGCGGCAAGCCATCGACGAGCAGATCCTGGAAATCGCGCGCGCCCGGATTCGAGGTGCGGCATAGCAAAATGGCGCCACGATCGGCGCGTTCCAAGAACGGCCGCACCGAATCCGTACCCATGTAGGGGTTGATGGTCACCGCATCCGCTCCATATCGATCGAAGGCTTCGCGAGCGTAGGCGCTGGCGGTATTGCCGATGTCGTTGCGCTTGGCATCCAAGATGACCAGCGCGTGGGGCGCTCGCTCGCGAACGTAGCGGATGCTGTCGACCAGTTCCCCTTCCTTGCCGAGGGCACTATAGAACGCGATCTGGGGCTTGTAGGCGGCCGCGACCTGCGCGGTGGCATCGACGATGCGGCGGTTGAAAGCCAGCAGCGGCGCGGGGTCATGGACGAGGTCCGCTGGCAGCTTGGCGGGATCGGGATCGAGCCCTACGCACAGAAGTCCTGCGCTCACGGCATGTGCTCGGTTCAAGCGTTCGGCAAAGGTCATGCTCATGCGCCATGATAGCCAGCGGCCGGTCGCTTAGGGAGTATGCTTGGGT
The DNA here is from genome assembly GCA_964658135.1 of uncultured Acetobacteraceae bacterium. Classification (GTDB taxonomy): domain Bacteria; phylum Pseudomonadota; class Gammaproteobacteria; order Steroidobacterales; family Steroidobacteraceae; genus Bog-1198. The sequence continues at coordinate 5,353 of CAZZXZ010000136.1, forward strand.
GTGTCGTGACCACGCCCATGCCCATCAAGCCTCGCACCGGACCGCGCCTGATTTTGCAGCCGGCGTGTCATCGAGCAGCGCGGCAGGCGAGCACCAACGCGCTGAAACGCTTTTTCGTGATCGCCGATGCGTGGGAGCTGTCACCCTTACAACAGTGTCGTTTGTTACGAATTCCCTCGCCTCAGGTGCTGACCCAGTACCGGCTCGGCCAGGCGCCGCGGCAGTCGGCGACGCAGCAGGAACGCGCTGCCTTGGTGGGCAGCATCCAGAAAAGTCTCATGGCGGAACACGTCACGCCGGATCGCATCTGGGCGTGGATCCATGCGCCGCAGGCGGGCGCGCCGTTCGACGGCGACAGTCCGCTGTATTTCATGCTGGAAAAAGGCTTGCCGGCGCTGCGCGAAGTCGCGCGTCTGCTGGTGCGGGAAAGCGAGCCACGCTGAAGGTCGTGTACGGAGGCGCGTAGCCAGGTGCCCTCAACCCGGGTGATCTCCGGCACCAACGATCTTGGTGAGCAATGGCAAAATTGGCGTCTATTGAGAAATTTGACTTTCTAAGCACATACCCGACACAATGGCGGCGCTGGTGGGGACTGTCGGATCAAATAAACAGAGGGGAAACCTCGCGTGGGATATGTTGCTCGTCTGAAGATGGGGTTGGGCGTGCTCTTGACGACCTTCGCTGCAGCGCCGTTGTGGTCTGCGGATTCTCGACCCGATGATTTCACCGGCGTTTGGCAGCGCGACTACGGCGCCAGCAATTTCATTTCGCGAACCGAGAATCCCTCGACGAGCCCGGTGTTCACGCTCGCCGACGGCTCGCCCATACCGTTGAAGCCCGAGGCCTTGAAGGTTTACCGGGAGCGGGTCGCCATGGGCGAGACGCCGAACGTGTTCGCCAACACCACCTCGAAGTGTCTGCCGCTCGGCACGCCCCAGAACATGATGGGCGCGCCGCCGTATCTGCTGCGCTTCGTGCAAACGCCGAATTTCATCGCAATCTTGCTCGAGGAAGGCTGGGAATTTCGCGCCATCTACATGAACCGCAAACATCCGGATGAATTGCTGCCGAGCTTCATGGGCCACTCAATCGGCCGCTGGGACGGCAAGACCTTGGTGATCGAGACCGTGGGCCTGCGCGAAGAGACGACATTGAATTTCACCGGCCTACCGCACAGCGCGGCGATGAAGGTTATCGAGCGAATTTCGCGCGCCGATCCCGACACGCTGGTCGACATGATCGAGATCGACGACCCGGTCATGTACTTCAAGCCGTTCACCTTCAAAGCGGTGTTCCGGCGCAGCAGCGACGACCAGATCGAATACATTTGCGAAGACGGCCGCATCCAGGTGACCCCGGACGGCCGTCAGTCGTACCACGCACCACAATGATGAGAATGACCAAGATGTAACGCCGCAATGCCGGGTACTCAGAAAAAGAATTGAAAAAAGAATCGCGATAAAAACACGTTAGGGAGTTGGCAATGAGAATGAACACGATAAAAAGTCGGCGGATCGCCGGCGGATGGCTTGCGGGCACGATGAGCGCTGCGTCGCTCTGCACAGTCGCGGCAGTAGCCGCCGATGCAGTTGCCGATACCGGTTCGGTCACCCTCGACGAAGTCGTCGTCACCGCCACCAAGCGCAGTGAAAATCTTCAGAATGTGCCCTTGTCCGTGTCCGTCGTCTCGCAGGCGGCCCTGCAGTCGGAGAACCTGTCGAACACCTCGGACCTCAAGCGTCTGGTACCCGGGCTGCAATTCAATCCCGCCAGCACCGCAGGCAATAACACCTTCAGCATGCGCGGGGTGTACACCAGCGCCAACGGCTATGGCCTCGAACAATCCGTGGGCGTCGCCGTCGACGGCATCCCCATTGCCCGGCCCGTCGGCGCGGTGGCGGATCTCGTCGACATTCAGCGCGTGGAAGCGCTGAAGGGTCCGCAAGGCATGCTGTTCGGCAAGAACGCGTCCGCGGGTCTGCTCAACATCGTCACCAACCTGCCCGAGCTCGGCAAGACCGAGACCATTCTGCGCGCCTCGTTCGGCTCGCTGAACGACCGGCAATACACCGGCACCGTCAACCTGCCCGTGACCGACGATTCCGCCATCCGCTTGAGCGCCTGGAAATTCTCTCACGACGGTCCCATTCACGAGGTCAACACCGGCCAGGACATGGGCGATCAGAACAGCGGCGGCGCACGCTTCAAGTTGCGCTGGAAACCGACGGATGCGCTCGACGTCAACTTCACCGGCGAGTGGACCAGCCACGACGAGAACGGTCCCGCCTATACGCTGCGCGCGTTCGCACCGGACAAATTCACGGCGGCCAACGCGGGCGCCGCCATCGAGGCGTGGGAGCTTGCCCACGGCACCGTCCCTTCCGCCGAGAATCACACCGCGCGCGGTCTCGACCTGCCTTATTACGACAAGGGCAACACCGGCGCCTACACCGGCCAGGCCGATTACTCGATCGGCGAGGGGACCATCACCACGCTCGTCTCGTACCGCGACATCAAGAACGACAACCCGTTCGATCCGTACCCCACCGACAATCCCTACAACCAGCAGACCAAGAACCAGGATACGGTGCATTACGATCAGCTCACCGAGGAAATCCATTACACCTCCCCCGCGGCGGAGCGTTTTCGCTACGTCGTCGGTGTGTTCAACTTCCGCCTGAAATTGCACGAGGATTTCGGCATCGGCTTCAACCTGCCCGTGCCCGTCAACGATGATTTCGAAGCGAGTCTGAAGAACGAGAATTACGCCGGCTTCGGCGAGGCCACGTTCGACATCACGTCGAAACTGCACTTCATCGCCGGCATACGCCAGTCCACCGACCGGATCAGCGAGTCGATGAACCGTAGCTTTTTAAATCCCGTGCCGCCAGCGAGTTTTCTCACCGCCCCGGGCGCCTCGTTCGGACCCTACGCCACCTCCGTGGGCACGTCGTACAACGACACGTCCTGGCGCACCGGATTGCAGTATCAGTTCACGCCCGACGCCATGCTGTACGCCACCGCATCGCGCGGCTACAAGGGCCCCGGCGTCGCCTTTGGTGTGAGCACCACCGCCGCCTCGCTCGCACTCGCGAACAACGGCATCGTCAAACCCGAGATCGTCCATGCCTACGAAGTGGGCTTCAAATCGCAGTGGTTCGACCGTCGCGTCACCGCGAACCTCGCCGTGTTCAACGAAATCTTCGATAATTTTCAGACTTCGGTGCGAGTGCCCGGACCGGGTCTGGTGTTCGTCACCCAGAACGCGCGTCAATTGACGACCTCGGGCGTCGACTTGGACGCGAGCTGGCTCGTCACTCCGGAATTCAGCGTCACCGGCAGCGTCAACTACGACAACGCCCGCTACACCGACTTCAAGAACTCGAGCTGTTTCTCCGGCGAGACCGTCGCTCAAGGCTGCATCGGCGGCGTGCAGAATCTCGACGGCAAGGCGTTGCTCAATGCGCCGAAGACCACCTCGAACCTCACTGCCCGCTACGAGCATCCCCTGAGCTCCACGTGGCGCGGCTTCATCCAGGCCAACGACGCCTACCGCAGCAAAGTGCAGTTCAACCAGGACGATCCGGCCGCCGCGCAGGGCGGCTATAACCTCGTGAACCTCACGCTGGGAGTGGACAGTGACGACGGCCGCTGGAATGTCTCCGTTTATGCCAACAACGTGCTCGACAAGCATTATGTCGACTACATCATTTCGAACGCGAGCGGCGCGTTCTACACCAACCGTATCAGCTATGGGGACTTGCAGACGTTCGGCATCGCCGTCGGTGCCAAGTTTTGAGGAATTAGGGGTGGGCCGGCCGCCCCGAACGGCGGCCGGCCGCCGCAAAGCCTTCGCGCGCCCGGGG
>CAZZXZ010000137.1:0-9104 GCA_964658135.1 uncultured Acetobacteraceae bacterium
AGCAGATGCGGCCAGACGATATGTGCGCCGTCGCCCGGTACGATGCCGGACATGAAATGCGGCGCATCCTGGAAAATCACGGTGTCCGCGGCGAGCACAACGTCGGCGAGCACCGGTATCTCCGGATGAATTCGCACCGGCCCGTTGATCGCAGCAATGACCGGTACTTCGATGTCCAGGAGATTCGTGAGCAGCCGTCGCCCGTCGTAAATGATGTGGTCCCAGTCGCCGGCGGTGCTCAGCTTGAAACTGCCGGCGTTGATGTCGACGCAGTAGTCCGCGCCGGTGCCGGTCATGATCACGACTTTGTTGTCCCGGTCACCACCGATTTCAGTGAAGCAAAGGCCCAATTCTTCGTGAGCTTCGGCACTCCATACGAATGCGCCGCCTCCCGTGTGAAATGTCATCGTCAAGATCCCGTCGGTGCGTTCCAGCCTTATGTTCTGGAAACGTTGCCGGTACAGCTCGAAGCGTGCCTCAGAGGTGATCACGGCGTCAGAACACAAGCTCGAGAACGCGCATGGAGCGCAGGAATGCCGTCTCGTAGACCGGCGCCGTGCCGGGCTTCAGGCCGAATTCCGGTATACGCTTCAGCCATTCATCCAATGTCGCCGTCAATTCGAGCCGCGCCAGATTCGAACCCACGCAACGATGGCGTCCGACGCCGAACGTAGAGTGCAGAACACTTTCCCGCGTGATGTCGACCTTGCTCGGATTCTCGACCGTGCGTGGATCGCGCGAACTGGCCGAATAAGCCAGCATGACGAAATCGCCCTCTTTCATCTGCGTACCGGCTACTTCAACATCGCGCGTGCAGGTGCGGCCGAGACCGACGATCGGCGGAAAAACCCGCGCAAATTCTTCGATGGCATTCGCCATCATGCCCGGATTGTCGACGAGCGCTTCGCGATCGGCGGGATGCGTGGCGAGGTAATGAATCGCGGACGCCATGACGAATGTCGTGGTGGCGATGCCACCGAAGGTCAGGTCCACCAGAACGCTCACCTTGTGCTCCCACGGCGATGTCGTGCCGTCTTCGTAGGTGACCCCTTTGAGAATGGTATCAACCATGTCGCCGCGGGCCGGCTCGTGCTCACGTTGCTTCAGATAACGCTCGAGGTATTCGAACACGGTGGCGAAATGAGCCGCCCGCTCATCCACGGGTCCGAAGGTCCCCTGCTCCACCCCATCGACGAGCAGTTTCAGGTCATCCACGGGAACGCCTAAAATATTTTTGAAGAACGCCCATCCCGGCAAGATGGCTCCGAACTCGCTGATGAACTCGCAGCTGCCCTTGTCGATAAAGCGATCGATCAACGTGTTCACGTCAGCGCGCACCGCGGCTTCGTAACCGGCAACCACCATCGGGCTCAAATGGGGATTGATCGCGTTACGCCAAGCCGTGTGATTGGGAGGATCGCTCTCCTCCGGCATGAGTAAGGGCAATCCGGCGGGCCGATTGGGCTGATAGCCCTTGGCATTGGAAAACGTTTTCCAATCCTGGCCGATGCGGCGTACATCCTCGTTGCGACTGACCCACCAATAGCCCGTACCCACGTTGCTGCGGGCGACCGGGCAATACGCCAGATGCGCTTCCAAAGTCTCGATGAATTTTTCGTTGAATTCCGGCGCGTCGTAATCGAATTCTCTGAAGATATCTCGACCGAATCGCATCTTCAATTCCTCGACGCTGGGCGCGCCGGAATCAACCTTCACCTCAGGATTTCTTTGAGAAATCGGGCATTTGCCAGCTTCGTCCATAGTTCCCCCACGCCGAGCCAGTAAAAACAAACAGTTGTTTTTAGGTTAGCTGCAACGTGGTCACCTGTCAAGACGAGGACCGCTTTCATGACAGGGACCGCTGCCTGGGCACGGTTCAAGCGATCGTCTTGCTCCGCGACGTCTTCGTCGCGGCCGGCGTCTTTGGCGGCTCGAGCGATGCATGCTCGTTCGTGTCCTTCCACGCCGATCCGTCGCGCAACCCAAACAGCAGGGCTGCCGCCATTTGATCCGAGATTTGGGCCGCGTTGGAGGGGCCGTCAGGTGAATACCACTCGGGAATCCAATTCAAGGCGCCCAAGATGCCGAACACGGCGATTCGCGTATCGAGTTTTGCGCTGAACGCACCCTCGGCCTTGCCGGCATTGATGATTTTGACGAAACCATTGGCGTACCGACGACGCATGGCGATGGCGCTCGCCAGATTCGGCTCGCTCAAGAACCTCCACTGATGAAAAACCACCAGCGAGCGTTCCGGATCTTTCACGACCGCCTCGATGTGGCCCCTGATTGCCTTGCGCAACAGAGTCTCCGCAGACTGGCGCGCGCCCTCGAGGGATTTCTCGATTGCCAAAAACTGCGCTATGCCGTCGCTGACGATCTCGAGCAACAGCGTTTCCTTGCTTTCTATATGAGCGTACAAGCTGCCTGGCAAAACGCCTACCGCCTCGGCAATGTCACGCATTGTCGTTCCGGAATAGCCGCGCTCGCTGAATAGACGCACGGCAACGTCAGTGATGGCCGCCCGGGTGCTGAGGCCTTTCGTCGGTGTCTTTTTCATATTTGCATCAAATTCGGATTCACTTTGAAAATTCTTGCGTCGGGGCGACATGCAGACGCGCCGGTGAAACTCATCTTTGACAGCGGAATAATCCTTGCTAAACAATCATTTGTTTAGTCTGCGTAACTCACTTTGGCATGTCAACCGCGGCGAGCGCTTGACTGCAAGCTGCCTGCCCATTAAAGTCAATAAAACAAATGATTGTTTGGAGGATGATACTTGGTGGGTCGGACGATCAAAGATCCTGCGGAGAAATTTTACGACGACTTCGAGTTGGGCGATGTCGTCGTTACGCGTGGACGAACCGTCGATGTCGGCGATCTGACGCTGTTTGCCGGCCTGACCGGCGATCATTATCCGTTGCATGTGGATGAAAACTACAGCAAGTCGACGCGCTTTGGTACCCGGATCGCCCACGGGCCGCTGACCTTCGCCATCGCCGTCGGACTGGTGGGAATGAGCGGCTTCTACGGCAATGCCATCACGGCGTTGTTAGAGGTAAAAAGCCTGCGCGCCCTCAAGCCCGTGCTGCCCGGCGATACCTTGCAGGTGCATGCCGAAGTCGTCGAATTGTCACCGGGTACGAATCCTAAATACGGCACGGTACATGTGAACTATCGAGTTCGAAATCAGCGCGAGGAAGAAGTGATGACTTTTCTGCAGATCATGCTGTCACGGCGTCGCGTGCCGGAGGATGAGCAACCTTGAGCACGATGCCGCTGTATGTGACACCGGGCGCGCCGAACGACCCGGTATTCGTGGGTATCGGTGAATTGCCGTCAGGCCGCTATCCCGATCGGGATTTCATCGGCGATCTGACGCGGGTGGGCTTGCTGGCGTTGGCGGATGCCGGCATGGCGCCTCGCGACGTCGACACGATTTTGCTCATCCCGTGTCTGCACTCGCCGGTCGACCAGGCCGACCTGATCTTCTCGCGCATGGCCGAAGAGCTGGGGCTCATCGGCAAGCTCAAGTCCAGCTTCATGGTGCACTCCGGCGGATCCACCAGCGACAACGCGGTGCGGCTGGCTTCCGGCTTGATCCATAGCGGACATGCCCGCACGGTGCTGGTTCTGCACTGCGAGCGCTGGGGGTCGGCGGACGTCAACGCGATGGTGACCATGCTCAGCAAGTACGGCATACCGAACGAATGGGAGATGCCGACCGGTTTGCAGTTCAATGCCATTGGCGCGCTGATCCAACGGCGCTACATGTATGCCACGCAGTCGAGCGCGGCTGACATGGCGTCATTTTGCGTGACGCTGCGCAAGTGGGCACAGCTTAATCCGAATGCCATGTATTACGGCAAGCCGCTGACGGTCGAAAAGGTGCTGGCCTCTAAAATGGTGGCCGAGCCATTGCACGCACTCGAGTGTCCGATGCTGGCTGACGGTGCCGTAGCGTTCGTCATGACCAGTGCAGAGCATGCGGCCGACCGCGGTTTGAAGGATACCGTGCGCGTCGCCGGCTCCGGCGGCTGTGTGAGCCATTACAGCATCGGACAGGAGCCGGATCTGGCGGTCCTTGGCTGGACCACCGCGGCTGAACGCGCGTATGCGCAGTCGGGATGGGGTCCGAAAGACGCTGACATCGCTCAAATCTACGACACGTATGCGGCGGTAACGACCAGCGCGGTCGAAGGTCTTGGATTCTGCAAACCGGGCGATGGGGCACGTTGGTTTGCCTCGGGGATAGCCGATCCCGGCGGCCAACTACCCTGCAACACCAATGGCGGTATGTTGTCCGCCGGCCACACCGGCGTGGGCGGCGGTACGGCGTTGCTCGTGGAAGGAGTGCGTCAGCTTTTGGGCCGCGCCGGACAGCGTCAGGTTGCCGACGTCCAGCGCTGCGTGGTGGGCGGCACCGGTGGCAGCTATATGGACGCACAAGTGTTGCTGCTCGAAAAATCGGGCAACAGGCGGACGGCATGAGCAATCCAATACGTGACCAGTTCCGAGCCGGTCTCGTCCGCGGCGAGTTGCTGCTGCAGCACTGTCAGACGTGCGGCAAGCTGAATATGTACCCGCGCCACGCCTGCCCGCACTGCCAATCGACGGCGTTGGATTGGCAGCGGTCACGCGGCACCGGCGTCCTGCATAGTTTCACCGTGTTGCGCGCGGGCGCGCCGCTGGGATTCGAGAAGGATCTTCCGTACGCCGTGGGTGTCGTGAAACTCGATGAAGGCGTGCAGCTGTTGGCACGACTTTTCCCCGATGCGGACGGCAACTGGAACAGCTACCAGTGCGACGATCGGGTCACCTTCAGCGACGGCATGGCCGCTTCGGCGACGGAACGTCCCTGCGCGTGGTTCGCGCGCTCAGGCGCATGACCCTCTCATGAACACCTTCGCATTTCTGGAAAAGGCCGCAATGCAGCGTCCGGATCAGCCGGCGTTGCTGCATGGCGCGGAAAGCATTTCGTACGCTGAGTTCAAGAATCGCGCCCTGGCGATTGGCGGAAATTTAATAAAACTCGGACTCAAGAGCGGTGACCGCGTGGCATTCTGCCTGGTCAATAGTCCGCGTATTTTAGAAACTGTATTCGGTTGCTTTGCGGCGGGCTTGATCGTGGTGCCCATCAACGCCCGGCTGCACCCACGCGAAATAGCCTACATCGTCAACAACTCTGGCGCGAAAGTCCTCATCCACGGCGGCGAGTACGACGCCGGCATCCGGGATACGCTGTCTGAATTCGCCGCGCTCGAGCAGCGCGTCTGCACGGAGTTTGCCGCGGGCACGCTACCGTTCCATGATTTGTTGCGGCCGAGTGCGGCTCTCGGCGCGGCGCTCGAGGTGTCGGCGGCGGAGCCTTGTTGGCTGTTCTACACCTCGGGCACCACCGGCAAGCCCAAAGGCGCCACCTGGACGCACCGTACCATTCGCGTGGTGATCATGAATTACCTTGCGGATGTGTACAACATCCAGGCCGGCGAGATCGTGGCACACGCCGCTCCGCTGTCCCACGGCAGCGGCATCGTTGCCCTGCCGGCCATCGCGCGTGCGGCGACCAACGTGATTTTCGACAGCAAGAGTTTCGAACCCAAGGCGCTGTTCGCGCTGATCGAAGCCAGACGTGTGTCGCACATCGCCTTTTTGGCGCCGACCCAGATCATCAAGATGCTCGATGAGTTCGTGCCGGGCGCCTACGATCTTTCGAGTTTGAAGGCGATCTGCTACGGGGGTGCGCCGATCTACGTCGAGCATCTGCGCAATGCGGTGCGAGCCTTCGGGCCGGTGTTCGCGCAGATTTACGGCCAGGGCGAAGCGCCGATCACCATCAGCGGCATGGACGCCGCGGCTCATTCGCGCCTGCTCGCAGCCAATGATCCGCGCATCGGCTCGGCCGGCACCATTCGCACCGACGTCGAGGTACGTTGCGTCGATGACGAAGACCGTCTGCTGCCACCGGGCCAGGAGGGCGAGATCGTAGTCCGCGGCGACATCGTCATGCAGGGGTATTGGAACAATCCCGAAGCCACTGCGGAGACCTTGCGCGGCGGCTGGTTGCATACCGGTGACATCGGGGTGCTCGATGAACAAGGCTATCTGTTCCTGCTCGACAGAGCCAAGGACTTGATCATCAGCGGCGGTAACAATATTTATCCGCGCGAGGTTGAAGAAGTGATCGTACAACACCCGGCCGTCGCTACCAGTGTCGTATTCGGCATCCCCCATGAGTACTGGGGGGAGGCGGTGCATGCCCTGGTGGTGCTCGAACCGCGTGCGCAGGCGACGGCACAAGACATCATCGATCACTGTGGACGTAGCCTGGCGGGCTACAAGAAGCCCAAGAGCGTGGAGTTCGTCGATTCTCTCCCGGTGAGCGGCTACGGCAAGGTCATGCGGCGTGAAATCCGCGAGGCTTATTGGACGGGTCATCAAGGCCGGGTCGGCGGCGGTGCACCGAAATCTGCGGCGCTCGCCGGCGGGTCCTCGTGAGCAGCGTGCTCATCGCCGGCATCGGCATGACGCCGTTCGGGCGCTATCCGGGCCTCGGGGTGCGTTCGATGTCCGTGACCGCCGTCGATGATGCCTTGGCGGACTCCGGGATCCCGGCCGAAGACGTCGACAAGGTCTTTTTTGGCAACGCGGCGGCCGGTATCATCACCCAGCAGGAAATGATCCGCGGTCAAATAGCGCTGCGCCACCATGCCCTCGGCCGCAAATCCCTCATCAACGTCGAGAATGCCTGCGCATCCGGAGGATCGGCGCTCAATCTCGCTTTCGAAGCGATCGCCGGGGGGCGTGCCGAAGTGGTCATGGTGGTGGGCGTGGAACAGCTCAATCACGACGACAAGTCGCGGCCCTTCAATGCCCTGCGCGGTTCCACCGACATCGGCGACATCGGCGAGTCGGAGCCGGGTCAGATGTCCTCGAATTCCATTCTGATGAACTATTACGCCGGTGTCGCGCAAAGCTATCTCGATACGTATCACGCGACGCCCGAGGATTTCGCGCTGGTCGCGGTAAAGAACCGTCACAATGCCGGCATGAACCCCCTCGCCCAGTTCCGCGCTCCGCAGACCGTGGCCGATGTCATGCATAGCCGAATGATCGTCGATCCTTTGCGGCTGTCCATGTGCGCACCGATGACCGACGGCGCCGCCGCGCTGGTGTTATGTTCCGCTGCCTATGCACGCAGGCTGGCCGGCAAGAAAGTCGAGCTGGTGACCTCGCACGTGGCGGCCAGTCCCGGCATGGGGTTGAGTCCGGTAAACCCGGCCGCCGCCGCTGCCTACGAAGCGTCGGGCATCGGCGCTCACGACTATGATCTCATCGAGCTGCACGACGCCGCGGCGCCGGCCGAATTGTTGCAGTACTCGGAGATCGGCCTGTGCAACGAAGGCGAGGCGCATCATTGGGTTCGGGAGGGTCGCACCGAACTCGGTGGCGAAACCCCCGTCAACACCAGTGGCGGTTTGTTGAGCCGCGGTCATCCGCTCGGTGCCACCGGCTGCGCGCAGGTATTCGAGGTGGTGCAGCAATTACGCGGCGAAGCGGGCGCACGCCAGGTGGAGAATGCCCGGGTCGGACTTGCGATCAATGGCGGCGGTTGGGTGGACGGCACTTATGCGCTGGCCGTGTCCTCGGTATTGAAGCGGCTGAATTGAGGGTCCGATGAGCAGCCGAGTCGACTTGGAAACCTGTTTTCACGAGGTGGTGGCCGACGGCGTCGCGTTGCTCACGCTGAACCGTCCGGACCGCGGCAATGCTGTAATACCCGAACTGGCCCGCGACATGCTGAGCGCCATGAACGACTTGGAGACGGACCGTTCGATACGCGTTCTGATATTGACCGGCGCCGGCAGGCAGTTTTGCGCCGGAGCAGATCTGGTGGAGTTTCAGCGCTACATCGCGGAACGGCTGCCCATCGATCACGAGCCGTACAATGCGCGAGTACTCTGGCCGGTGACGCAACGCGTCGTCGGATGCCGACTGCCGGTGATCGCCGCCATCAACGGCGGCGCGACCGCGGGGGGACTCGATCTGGCGCTGGCGTGCGATCTGCGTATCGCTTCCACCCAGGCCAGGCTCGGTGAAACGTACCTCAAATTGGGACTGAATCCCGGCAATGGCGGCACGTACTTCCTGCCACGGCTGATCGGTTCCGGATTGGCGGCCGAACTGGCATTCACCGGCGACATCATCGATGCGCCACGCGCGCTCGCCATGGGGCTGGTCAATCGGGTGGTCGAACCCGAGGCGTTGCTCGACGACTGCGTGGCGCTGGCGGCACGGATCGCGGCCTATCCCCGGCTCGCGCTCGAGGCCACCAAGCAGCAACTGCGACAGAGCTGGCACTTGGATCTCATCAGCTCCATGAACGCGAGCTTTTGGGGCGTGGCCACCATGAGCCACACCGAGGATCTCAAGGAAGGCATCGCCGCAGCGCGCGAAAAGCGCACGCCGCGTTTCAACCAGGCGGACAAGAAAAAGGAGTCGCCTGATGGATGACTTGGGTGTCGTCAAGCCGAGCGACGCTTGGCGCGAGTCGCGGCGCTCACCGGCACCGTGAGCCTCGAGTCGACCTATCGGGGACTCAAGGTGCTCGATTTGGGCACCAACATCGCGGCGCCGGTCGCGGCGATGATGCTGGGCGACCTGGGTGCCGACGTCATCAAGGTGGAACGGCCGCCGGGCGGCGACGACACGCGTGCCCTGCCCCCTTTTTGGAACGGCGCAGCCACGGTGTTCCTGGCGGTCAATCGCAACAAGCGCAGCGTCGCCCTCGACATCAAAACGGCGGAGGGACGCGAAGCCCTGTTGAAAATGGTCGAGACGGCCGACGTCGTGATCGAGAGCTTTCCTCCCGGCCTCGCTGAGAAGCTCAAACTGCGTTTCGAGGATTTTCGCGGGCGCAATCCGCGCTTGGTCCTCTGCAGCGTATCAGCGTTCGGCGATGGTCCTGTCGGGGCAGGCATGCCGGGCTATGACGCGCTGGTGCAGGCGGTCTCCGGCCTGATGAGTTTCACCGGCCATGCCGGGTCGGAACCGGTGCGGTTGGCGCCCTCGGTGCTCGACCTCACCACCGGCATGTGGAGCCT
>CAZZXZ010000138.1:0-9087 GCA_964658135.1 uncultured Acetobacteraceae bacterium
TTAAGAAATCGCAGACTTCGGTCATCACGTCCGCGTATTCCGGCGCCGCTTGCATGGTACGCGGCTCACCCTGCATGTGCATCAGACACACACCGACGGCGGATTTCGCAGCCAGCTCCCGCGCCCCCGAGGCGCGCAATGCGTGCACGTCGTTGACGATGCAGGCCCCCGCGGCCACCGCCGCTTGCATGACCGCCGGTTTGCGGGTGTCGATGGAAATGGCCACATCGAACGAACGGGCTATGCGTTCGATGATCGGCGCCAAGCGGTCCATCTCTTCGCCGACATCGACCGGCTCGGCGCCGGGGCGAGTCGATTCGCCACCCACGTCGATGATGTCCGCCCCCTCGGCAATCATCGCCGCCGCGCGGGCGAGGGCGGCGTCGGGATTCAAATACCGATCACCATCGGAAAACGAATCCGGTGTGACGTTCAGAATGCCCATGATGACGGGCTTGCGGAGGTCGATGACCCGATTTCGGCAACGCCATTGCATAAAACTCATAAAAAAGGCCGATGGTAACCATCGGCCTTGACTATCCCGCGGCGGACCCCGGGACGATCCGCTAGTGCTGCCCGGCCGGATTGACCAACGGGGGCGCCGGCTTCTCGGCGGTTGGCGGACGTGGCGGGCTGGTGGTGGGCGTGTCGTCCCAATCACGCGGCGGGCCCGGCACGCGACCTTCCATAATGTCTTTGATCTGTTCCTCGTCGATGGTCTCGTACTTCATCAGCGCTTCGGTCATGGCCTGCAGCTTATCCATGTTGGTCTGGATGATCTTGTAAGCACGCTGATAGTTGCTGTCGATCACCCGGCGCACTTCTTCATCGATCACGTGCGCCGTCACGTCCGATACTTGTTTGTGCTGCGTGACGCTGCGGCCGAGAAACACCTCGCCGGACTCTTCGCTGTAGGTCTGTGGGCCCAAGCGATCCGACAGACCCCATCGAGTCACCATGTTGCGCGCCAATTCCGTGGCCCGCTCGATGTCGTTCGAGGCGCCCGTGGTGACCGCATCCGGACCGAAAACGAGCTCCTCCGCCACGCGTCCGCCGAACAACGTCGCGATGCGACTTTCCAGCTGCCGCTTGCTCGTGCTGTAGCGGTCCTGTTCGGGGAGGAACATCGTCACGCCCAAGGCCCGCCCGCGCGGAATGATCGTCACTTTGTAAACCGGATCGTGTTCAGGGACGCTCAAGCCCACGATGGCATGGCCCGACTCGTGATAAGCGGTATTACGCTTCTCCTCCTCCGTCATGACCATGGACCGCCGCTCGGCGCCCATCATGATTTTGTCCTTGGCGCGCTCGAATTCTTCCATGGTGACCGACCGCTTGTTGCCGCGCGCCGCGAACAGCGCCGCCTCGTTCACCAAGTTGGCCAGGTCGGCGCCGGAGAATCCCGGGGTGCCGCGTGCGATCACGGACGGCTTGACGTTGTCGCCGAGCGGAACCTTGCGCATGTGCACCTTCAGTATCTGCTCGCGACCGCGCACGTCTGGCAGCGGCACGACGACCTGGCGGTCGAACCGGCCCGGACGCAGCAATGCAGGGTCCAGCACGTCGGGACGATTCGTGGCGGCGATCACGATGATGCCCTCGTTGCCCTCGAAACCATCCATTTCGACCAAGAGCTGGTTGAGCGTCTGTTCGCGCTCATCGTGTCCGCCACCCAGGCCGGCGCCCCGATGCCGTCCCACGGCGTCGATTTCGTCGATGAAAATGATGCAGGGCGCGTGCTTCTTAGCCTGCTCGAACATGTCGCGCACCCGCGAGGCACCGACGCCGACGAACATCTCCACGAAATCCGATCCCGAAATGGTGAAGAACGGTACTTTGGCCTCGCCGGCAATCGCCCGAGCCAGCAGCGTCTTACCGGTGCCCGGCGAACCGACCATCAACACACCTTTCGGGATCTTGCCGCCAAGTTTCTGAAACTTGCCGGGATCTTTCAAAAAGTCGACGATTTCGACGACTTCTTGCTTGGCCTCTTCCACACCCGCCACGTCGGCAAACGTGATGTTCACCTGATCCTCGCCCAAAAGACGAGCGCGACTCTTACCGAACGACATCGCACCGCGTCCGCCGGAAGCTCCCTGCATCTGGCGCATGAAGTAAGCCCAAAAGCCGATCAGTATCAAGATGGGGAACGCCGAGATCAGCAGTTGCAGAAATACCGACTGCTGCTTCGGGGGTTCACCGCGGAATTTCACGCCTTGAGACTGCAACAAGCCGATCAGGGCCCCATTGCCGGTTTCCGGGTTGTAGGTGACGAATTGGTTGCCGTCGCGGCGCTTCCCCTCGATGATCTCCCCTTTCAGGGTCACCGAATCGACGCTGTTGCTTTTCACGTCAGTGAGGAATTGGGAGTAATCGATGGTAGCCGGTTGTCCGGTACGCATACCGAATTGGCTGAAAATCGCGAGCAGAATGACCGCCAACGCGACCCAGAGAAGAATTTGTTTCGTCAGATCGTTCAAGTTTCACCTACAGTCGCAAGCCAAAATACGACACATAAACCCGATGGGCGTTCCCTTGAACTTACACCATCCCAAACTGCCGCGCCAACAGATAGATCTCCGAGCTTCGGGTTCGTGACGCTTTCGGCTTTTTCGTCACCACCCGTCCATAGCGCCCGCGGGCCGCCCGGATGATCTCCTCAAAGCCCGCGCCCTGGAACAATTTAACGAGAAGGTCGCCACCCGGCACCAATACCCGGTCGGCAAACTCCAGCGCCAACTCCGCCAAATACATCGATCTCGGTTGATCTACTGCGTCTATGCCAGCCATATTTGGGGCCATATCGGACAAAACAAGGTCGACTTTCGAGGCGCCGACGACGGCCAAAACCTCGCTCAACACCGCCTCTTCACGAAAATCTCCCAGCACGAAATCCACCCCCGGAATGGCGTCCATGGGCAAAATGTCCGTCGCGACGATCCGGCTCGTGCCGCCGATGATGCGCGCCGCATATTGGCTCCAGCCACCCGGCGCGGCGCCCAAATCCACGCAACGAATGCTGGGGCGCAACAAACGTTCCGATTCTTGTATTTCGGCCAATTTGAAGACCGCTCGCGAGCGCCAACCCTCGCGGTGCGCCCGTTTCACGAACTCATCGTTCGCATGTTCGGCGAGCCAGCGTGCGCTGCTCTTGGTTCGCTTAGGCATGGGGTGTTCGCATGGGCATGTGGCAATTCTACGGCGCGTTTATACTCAGGCCGATGGAACTTTCAGAAAAACAAAAGAAGCACTTGCGCCGCCTGGCGCACCCCTTGAGTCCACTGGTCATGCTGGGAAATGCCGGTCTGACCGACGGCGTGGTGAATGAACTCGACCGTGCGCTCACCGATCACGAGCTCGTCAAGGTCAGCGCGCGCGTGGGCGAGCGCGAAGTCCGCAACGCCGCTCTCGCCACCCTGGCGAGTCGGACATCGGCCGAGTTGGTGCAGCGCATCGGTCACGTCGGCGTGTTCTACCGCCGCCGCAAAGAACTACCGAAAATCCTCATTCCAGATTAACCGCAGAACGGCGAGACACGCGAGCACGTAGAGGGCGGACGACACGCCGTGCCAAGCGCCGAAAGTGAGCCCGCCCACCGCACCGTGCAGCTGTGCGGCCACCAGCACCCGCCGCAGGCCCCACTCGATGATCACCAGCAACGCCGCCGCCACGTAACCCCACAGGAAGCGGGTTCTAACGGGCAGCACCAGCGCGAGCGCGGCCACGCCCAACCCCACGTAGGTCTCCATGGCGAAAAGACGGGTCGCCAGCATGCCCGCCAAATGGCGGTCGCTCTGAGCGTAAAACAAGGTCGGCGCCACCCACAGAGCCGAGGCCCACAAACTGCCGGCCCACAACACCAACAGCACTCGGAACGAAGACCGCATCACACGTATCGCACGGCCAGAATCTCATAGGAACGCGTGCCGCCGGGGACGGTCACGTCCACCACGTCCCCTTCGGACTTGCCGATCAGTCCGCGCGCAATGGGCGAAGACACGGACAACAGCCCCTGTTTGATGTTCGCCTCATCGTCGCCCACCAGCTGGTAAGTCACCTTGGCGCCGCTCTCCTCGTCGGTCAGATCGACCGTACACCCGAACACCACCCGACCGGTCGCGTTCAAGCTGGTCACGTCGATCACCTCGGAATTCGACAATCGGTTCTCGATGTCATTGATGCGGCCTTCGATGAAGCTCTGCTGCTCGCGCGCGGCGTGATATTCCGCGTTCTCCGATAGATCGCCGTGCGCGCGCGCCTCGGCGATCGCCTTGATGACGTTCGGACGCGCGACGCTCTTCAATTCCTTCAGCTCCACGCGCAGCCGTTCCGCGCCGCGCAGCGTCATGGGAGTTCGTTTCATGCCAACAACTCCTTGTGCAAATCCTGCAGACGATTCACTTCGATGTCACCGAGATGATCGAGCGCGTCGCACGTGGCCCGCGCTCCGTTGACGGTGGTGTAGTAGGTGATCTTCCTGGCGACCGCCTCGCGGCGGATCGAGCGCGACTCGCGCACCGCCTGTTTACCTTCGGTGGTGTTGACGATCAACGCGACCTCGTCATTTTTTATCATATCGACGACGTGCGGGCGACCCTCGCGTACTTTGTTGACCCGCCTGCAGACAACACCGGCCGCTTCCAGCACCGACGCCGTGCCGCCGGTAGCCGCAATTTCGAAACCGCGGCTGATGAACATCTGGGCGAGCAGCACCGCACCCGGTTTGTCCCGATCGCGTACGCTGATGAAACACAAGCCGCGCGTCGGCAATACCACACCGGAGGCCGCCTGGGCCTTCGCATAGGCCTCGCCGAACGTATGGCCGGTGCCCATGACTTCGCCGGTGGATTTCATTTCCGGTCCTAGAATGGGGTCCGCTTCCGGAAATTTGTTGAATGGAAAGACCGCCTCCTTGACGCAGAAATACGGCGGGATGCGTTCCGCCGTCTGACCTTGGTCGCGCAATCGTGTGCCCGTCATGACCCGCGCCGCCACCTTGGCCAAGGGAATGCCAGTGGCCTTCGACACGAAGGGCACGGTGCGCGACGCGCGCGGATTGACTTCCAGGATGTAGATCACGCCGCTCTGGATCGCGAACTGGATGTTCATCAAGCCGACCACGTGCAGCGCCTTGGCGAGTTTGCGGGTCTGCGCGCGCAGTTCGTCTTGAATGTCCGCTGACAACCCGTTCGGCGGCAACGAACACCCCGAATCTCCGGAATGAACCCCGGCCTGCTCGATGTGTTCCATGATGCCGCCGATCAGCACATCCTCGCCGTCGCTCACCGCATCGACGTCCACTTCGATGGCCAGATCCAGGAATCGATCGAGCAGCACCGGACTGTCGTTCGACACCTTGACGGCGTCGATCATGTACTGGCGCAGGTCATCCTCGTTGAACACCACTTCCATCGCCCGCCCGCCGAGTACGTAGCTCGGGCGCACCACCAGCGGGAAGCCCACCTCGCGCGCCAGGACGACGGCCTGCTCTTCCGACCGTGCCGACGCATTGGCCGGCTGCTTGAGCTTGAGCACGGCGACGAGTTTCTGAAAGCGCTCGCGATCCTCGGCCACGTCGATACTGTCAGGCGTGGTGCCGATGATGGGAGCACCGGCCGCCGCCAAGGCCCGCGACAGCTTCAGGGGCGTCTGGCCGCCGTACTGGACGATGACGCCCTCCGGTTTTTCCTTCTCGATGATTTCCATGACGTCCTCGAAGGTCAGCGGCTCGAAGTACAGCCGGTCCGACGTGTCGTAGTCCGTGGACACCGTTTCGGGGTTGCAATTGACCATGATGGTCTCGAACCCGTCCGCGCGCAGCGCCATGGAAGCATGCACGCAGCAATAGTCGAATTCGATGCCCTGACCGATCCGATTGGGGCCGCCGCCGAGAATCATGATCTTGCGCCGCTCGGTGGGCAGCGCCTCGCATTCCTCTTCATAGGTGGAATACAGATAGGCGGTCGCGGTTGCGAACTCGGCCGCACAGGTGTCGACGCGCTTGTAGACGGGATGCAGTCCGAGCTTGCGGCGCCGGGCCCGCACGGTGTGCTCGTCGCGGCCCACCAAACTCGCGAGCCGCGAATCCGAGAAACCCTTGCGCTTCAAGCTGCGCAACCGCGCATAGTCCAAGGAATCGATGCCGGCGGCCTGCACCGCCGCTTCTTCGCGCAGCAGGTCCTCGATCTGCGACAGGAACCAGGGATCGATTTTGGTGGCATCGAACACCTGCTGCAGGGTCCAACCGGCGCGAAAGGCATCGCCCACGTACAGAATCCGGTCAGGCCCGGGCCAGCGCAGCTCATGGTTCAGCTTTTCGTTGGACGCGTCGCTCAACGGATGCGTCAATTGCGCATCGAAGCCGTCGTAACCCAACTCCAGGCTGCGCAACGCCTTGTGCAGCGACTCTTGGAACGTCCGGCCGATGGCCATGGCCTCGCCCACCGATTTCATCTGAGTGGTCAAGCGGGTGTTGGCGCCCGGAAATTTCTCGAACGTGAAGCGTGGAATCTTGGTGACCACATAATCGATGGTGGGTTCGAAGGCCGCCGGCGTGGCGCCGCCCGTGATCTCGTTTTTCAGTTCGTCGAGTGTGTAGCCGACCGCCAACTTGGCGGCGATCTTGGCGATCGGAAACCCGGTGGCCTTCGAGGCCAGCGCGGAGGAACGCGACACCCGTGGGTTCATCTCGATCACCAATACCCGGCCGTCGTCCGGGTTGACGGCGAACTGCACATTGGATCCGCCTGTGTCGACCCCGATCTTGCGCAGCACCGCGATCGACGCGTCGCGCAGGCGTTGATATTCACGGTCGGTGAGGGTCTGCGCCGGGGCCACCGTGATCGAATCGCCGGTGTGCACACCCATCGGATCCAAATTCTCGATGGAGCAGATGATGATGCAGTTGTCATTACGGTCACGCACCACCTCCATTTCGTATTCTTTCCAGCCGAGCACCGACTCCTCGAGCAGCACCTCGTTGGTGGGCGACGCATCGAGGCCGCGTGCCACGATTTCCTCGAATTCTTCCCGGTTGTAGGCGATCCCGCCGCCGCTGCCGCCCATGGTGAAGGATGGCCGGATCACGGTCGGGAAGCCGATTTCCGACTGTACGGCCAGCGCCTCTTCCATGCTGTGCGCGATGCGCGCCCGGGCGGTATCCAAGCCGATCTCGGCCATGGCATGGCGGAACAACTCGCGATCCTCCGCCATGTCGATGGCGCGTTTGGTGGCGCCGATCATCTCGACGCCATATTTCTCGAGCACTCCCTCGCGCGCGAGGTCCAAGGCCGTATTGAGCGCAGTCTGACCACCCATGGTCGGCAACAGAGCGCTCGGCCGTTCCTTGTCGATGATGCGTTCGATGGTGCGCCAGTTGATGGGTTCGATGTAGACGCTGTCCGCGGTTTCCGGATCAGTCATGATGGTGGCCGGATTCGAGTTGACGAGAATGACCCGATAACCCTCCTCTTTCAGCGCCTTACAGGCTTGCGCGCCCGAATAATCGAACTCGCATGCCTGGCCGATGATGATGGGCCCGGCACCGATGATGAGAATACTCTCGAGGTCGGTTCTTTTCGGCATCAGACTATCCTTCGACCGATTTTAGCTTCGGCAGGCTGCGGCCGCGGGACGTCGTCTGAATACGTTTGACCATCAGATACATAAAGTGCTCGAACAAGGCTTTGAGATCGTGTGGGCCGGGGCTCGCTTCGGGATGACCCTGAAAACTGAAGGCGGGCCGATCGATCCGCGCCAGGCCTTGGTTCGACCCATCGAACAGCGAACGATGCGTGACGCGCAACGTCGCGGGGAGCGTCGTCTCGTCCACCGCGAAACCGTGATTCTGACTGGAAATCATCACCCTGCCGGTGTCGAGCTCGAGCACGGGATGATTGGCGCCGTGGTGGCCGAACTTCATCTTGAGGGTTTTCGCGCCGCTGGCGAGGCCGAGCAACTGGTGCCCGAGACAGATCCCGAATATCGGTATCTCGGTGCCGAGTAATCTTGCAATGGCCGCGATCGCATAATCGCAGGGCTCGGGGTCGCCCGGCCCGTTGGCGAGGAAAACTCCGTCAGGATTCATGGCCAACACCTGGTCCGCCGGCGTTTGCGCCGGCACCACGGTCATGCGACAACCCAGGTCGGCCAGGATGCGAAGAATGTTACGTTTAATCCCGAAGTCGTAGGCAACCACGTGCAGACGGCTCTGCGGGCGCGGCGGCTTGCCGCCTTTCTGCCAGACGCTGCCTTCGTTCCACTGGTAGATTTTCTTCGTCGATACCGTCTTCGCAAGGTCCATGCCTTTCAGCCCGGGGAATTTTTTGGCGGCACGCACCGCGGCACCCTCATCGATGCCATCGCCGGTCATGATGCAACCTGCCTGCGCGCCCTTCTCGCGCAGCAGGCGCGTCAATTTTCGGGTATCGATATCGGCGATCGCCACCAGCTTGGCGCGCTGCAAAAAGCTGCCCAAAGATTCGGTCGCGCGCCAGTTCGAATACAACAGCGGAAGATCGCGAATGACCAGCCCGGCCGCGTGGGCGGCGCCCGACTCGAGGTCCTCGGGCGTGGTGCCGGTATTGCCGACGTGCGGATAGGTGAGCGTGACGATCTGACGACAGTAGGAAGGGTCCGTGAGGATTTCCTGATATCCCGACATCGACGTGTTGAAAACGACCTCGCCGGTGGTGTTGCCCTTGGCGCCCACCGAGACGCCGCGAAACACGGTGCCATCCTCGAGAGCAAGTACTGCTGGTGTAGACACTCCGGTTCCTCGCTTTGCGCTGTGCGCGTTCCGCAGATGCGCAAAGCGGGAGTCGCTCGTTGAAGAACGTCCTCCCGCTTCAGGCTGAATCGCGCGTTAAGTTTCCGGGCGCGGATATTAACGACACCGCCTGTCACTGTCCATGGATACCGTACTAGCGTGCCTCGAGCACGTCGTGCATGCCGAACAGCCCCGGTCGGCGCCCCACCAGCCACTCGGCCGCCCGCACGGCACCCCGCGCGAAGGCGGCACGGTCCGTGGCGCGATGCGTGATCTCGAGCCGTTCGCCGGCGCCGGCAAAGATCACCGTGTGCTCGCCG
>CAZZXZ010000139.1:0-8940 GCA_964658135.1 uncultured Acetobacteraceae bacterium
CCGCGCATCGTCCTAGAAACCGTCACGATCGAGAAATGGCTCGCGGCGCCGCAGGAACTCTCGAACCGTTGGATTCGCGGCACCGCCACCGCACTCGCGGCGCTGGCGGCGGCGACCGCCGTGGTCTGGGCCGCATGGGGATATGCGTTTCCTTTTCTTCTGGTGCTGGTGCTCGAGGCGGCTCTCAATTACGTACTGCGTAACCGCGTGCAGCGCTGTGTCGCCGGTGTCGAGAATGCCCATGAGGATCTCAAGCTGCTGTCCACCCTGTTGCGCCGTATCGAAGCCGAGCCCTTCGAGTCGGCGCCGCTGCGCGCGCTGCAGGCGCGGCTCAAGTCGCATTCGCTGTCGGCCTCGGCCGCGTTGTCGGAACTCGCCACGCGGGTCAATTTCGTCGAGGCAAGGCGCAATCCATTCCTGACGCCCTTGATGCTGCCCCTGCTGTACACGATTCAAGCGGCGCTCGCGGCCGAGCGCTGGCGCCGACGCCACGGACACGTGGTGGGTGCGTGGCTCGAGGTGCTCGGCGAGATCGAAGCCCTCGAATCGCTAGCGGGGTACAGTTTCGAAAGGCCGGACGATCCCTTCCCCGAATTTTTGGCGGGCGCGGCGACCTTCAGGGCCGTCGGCCTCGGTCATCCTCTGATTGCGGCGGCGACCCGGGTGCGCAACGACGTCGACATCTCCGCGGCGACCCGCGTGTTGCTGGTGAGCGGGTCGAACATGTCGGGCAAGAGCACCTTGCTGCGCTCGGTGGGCATGAACACCGTCCTCGCGATGGCCGGTGCGCCCGTCTGCGCCCGGCGCCTCGAACTCTCGCCCTTGCAAGTCGGCGCCAGTATTCGGGTCAACGATTCGCTGTACGCGGGCAGTTCGCGTTTCTATGCCGAGATCACCCGGCTGCGCCAATTGTTCGAACCCGCGCCGTTCCCGCTGTTGTTCCTGCTGGATGAATTGCTGCAGGGAACGAATTCCTCCGACCGTCGCATCGGTGCCCAGGGCGTGATCCGCGCGCTGATCGCACGCGGCGCGATCGGCTGCATCAGCACGCACGACTTGGCGCTCACCGACGGGACCAACCTGACCGGCGGCGCGTTGCGCAACGTTCATTTTCAAGATGAGTTGAGCTCAGGCGTCCTGACCTTCGATTTCCAACTGCGCGACGGCGTGGTGACCAAGAGTAACGGCATCGAGCTGATGCGTGCCATCGGGCTCGAGGTCTGACACGTGAGACATCCATGACGCAACCCGCCGAGCCCTTTCTGCCGTTCACCAAGCCCACCATCGACGCAGCAACCATCGCCGCGGTGGGGGATGTCCTGCGCTCCGGTTGGTTGACCAGCAACGGCCGCAACGTACAGGCCTTCGAGGCGCGCTTGTCCGAGTTCGTCGGGGGCCGTCCGGTACGCACCTTCAATTCCGGCACGTGCACCATGGAGATCGCGCTGCGCATCGCCGGAATCGGCGCGGGCGATGAGGTCATCACCACGCCGAATTCGTGGGTGGCCACGGCCAACGTGATCCTCGAAGTCGGTGCCGTGCCGGTGTTCGCCGACATCGATCCGCGCTCCCACAATCTCGATCTCGACCGGGTGGAAGCGGCGATTACCCCCCGGACGCGTGCCATCATTCCCGTCCACATGTGCGGTCTGCCCTGCGACATGGACCGGCTGTACGCGTTGGCCGGAAAATACTCGCTGCGCGTCGTCGAAGATGCGGCGCAGGCGCTCGGCTCGACCTGGCAGGGCCGGCGCCTCGGTGCCTTCGGCGATTTCGTGTCGTTCAGCTTCCAAGTGAACAAGAATGTCATGACCGGCGAGGGCGGCTGTCTCGTGGTGAACGACGAGAGCGAAGCGACACTCGCCGAGAAGTACCGTCTGCAGGGCGTCTCGCGCAGCGGACTCGACGGCATCGACGTCGACGTGCTGGGCGGCAAGTACAACATGACCGAGATCGCCGCCGCCATCGGCTTGCAGCAACTCAAGCACCTCGCCGAGTTCAATGCCAGGCGACTGGTCCTGGCGCGTCACTATTTCCGAAGTTTCGGCACCCAATTCGAAGCCGAAACGGGCGCCGAGCTGCCGATCGCGGATTTCGCCCAGAGCAACTGGCACATGTTTCACGTGGTGCTGCCGACGCGCATCGCGCGCGCGGATTTCATGCAGCGCATGCTCGACCGCAACATCGGCGTGGGGTTTCATTATGCGGCGATCCATTTGTTCACCTTGTACCGCAGGCGCGGCTTCGAGACGGGCATGTTTCCGATCGCCGAACGAATCTGCCGGCAGATCGTCACGTTACCGCTGTTTCCCTCCATGAGCGAAGCCGACGTCGAGCGGGTGGTCGACGCGGTCAAGGCCATTCTTGCCGCGTAGCCGGCAGCCTCAATGAAAATTTCTCGACGTCACGACCAACTCGCCCAGCAACGGCGATAAGTCGGTGAGCCGTTGCGCGATCACGTGCAGCACGTCCCCCTCGCGCTGCAACTTGCCGCGCACCAGCAGCAGCCTCGATTCCAGCAACGCCGCTCGCTGCGCCACGGCCACGCTTTTCCAGACGATCAGATTCACGCAGCCCGTGTCGTCTTCCAGAGTGACGAAGGTGACTCCGCCGGCGCTGCCCGGCCGTTGCCGCGTGATGACCAGACCGGCCGCCGTCACCAACCGGCCATTCGGCCGCTCCCACAACTCTTGATTGGGAATGACGCCGTGCCCGGCCAGCGTATCGCGCAACAACGCCAGGGGATGCCGCCGCAGCGACAGTCCGATGCTGCCGTAATCCGCGACGATGTCCTGACCTTCGTGCGGCGTGCGCAGCAACGGTATGCCCTCCTCCACCACGGTCAGCGCCGGCAACAGCGGCAACGCACGTTCCACTCCGCTTACCTGCCACACGGCGCGGTGCCGATGGCCGACGAGAGCCGCCAGTACATCGGCGGCAGCCAATGCCTCGAGATCGCGGCGATCGAGCGACGCGCGTTCCGCCAAATCGGCGATGTGCACGAATGCACGCCGGGTCCGCGCTTCGAGCAGGCGCTGCGCCCCGTCCCGCGACAAGTGTTTGACCATCCGCAAACCCAAACGCAGCGCCGGGCGACCGTCCGCACGCCGCTCGAGCGTACAATCCCACTCGCTGTCGGCCAGCGTGACGGGACGTACCTCGACGTCATGAGCACGCGCGTCGCGCACCAATTGCGCCGGCGCGTAAAAACCCATCGGCTGACTATTGACCAGCGCCGCACAAAACGCCGCAGGTTCGTAATGTTTCAACCACGAAGACGTGTACACCAGCAACGCAAAACTCGCGGCATGCGATTCCGGAAAGCCATACTCGCCGAAGCCCAGTATCTGGCTGAAGATTTGTTGGGCGAAACTCTCCGGATAGCCGTTCTTGCGCATTCCCTCGACCAACTGTTGCTGGAAAGGCTCCAACCCCCCCTTGCGTTTCCATGCCGCCATCGCCCGCCGCAGGCCGTCCGCCTCGCCGGCCGTAAAATCGGCCGCCACCATGGCGAGCTTCATGACCTGCTCCTGAAAGATCGGCACGCCCAGGGTACGCCGCAAGACGGTTTCGACCGCCTTGCTGGGATAGGTCACCGGCTCATCGCCGCTGCGTCGACGCAGATAAGGATGCACCATCTCGCCCTGGATGGGACCCGGGCGCACGATGGCCACTTCGATCACCAGGTCATAGTAATTACGCGGCCGCAAACGCGGCAGCATGGCCATCTGGGCACGCGATTCGATCTGAAACACACCGACGGTGTCGGCACGACAGATCATGTCGTACACGGCGGAATCTTCTTTCGGCACCGTTGCCAGCGAAAGCGGTCCTGCACGGCCGTGCGTTCCTGGGTTGCCGTGCGGTCCTCGATAGTGATTGACCAGGTCGAATGCACGTCGTATCGCACTCAACATGCCGAGACCCAGCACATCCACTTTGAGCAGACCCAAGGCATCGAGGTCATCCTTGTCCCATTGAATCACCGTACGTTTGGGCATGGTCGCATTTTCGATGGGAACCAACTCATCCAGGCGGCCGCGGGCGATGACGAAACCGCCGACGTGTTGGGACAGGTGACGCGGAAAGCCGAGGATCTCGGTGGTCAGTGCCATGAGACGCTGGATTCGCGCATTGCCGGGATCGAAACCCGACGCACGTATGCGCTCGGGATCGATCCGCTGGCCGTCCCACCATTGCATGCCGCGCGCCAGCTTGGCCACTTCCTCGAGATTCATTCCCAGTGCCTTCCCCACATCGCGCAGCGCGCTACGGGGTCGGTAGGAGATGACCGTGGCGGCCAGTGCCGCCCGTTCGCGGCCATATTTTTCGTAGATGTATTGAATGACCTCTTCGCGTCGCTCGTGCTCGAAATCGACATCGATATCCGGGGGTTCGTTGCGCTCTTTGGAGATGAACCGCTCGAACAGCATCGCCATTCTGGAGGGATCCACTTCGGTGATTTCCAAACAATAACAAACGACGGAATTGGCGGCCGAGCCGCGGCCCTGACAGAGTATTTTTTCCGCACGAGCGTATTGCACGACGTCGTGCACGGTGAGGAAAAAAGGTTCGAAATTCAGTTCCGCGATCAAACGCAATTCATGTTCGATCCCGACGCTGACGGTCTCCGGCACCCCCGAGGGCCAGCGCTTGGCGGCGCCCTGCAGCGTCAACGCGCGCAGATGACTGGTCGGGGTTTCGCCCGCAGGCACGATTTCCTCGGGGTACTCGTAACGCAATTCATCGAGATTGAACACGCAGCGGTCGGCGATCGCGACCGACTCCGCCAGCAGCGGTGCGGGATAAAGTTCTTGCAAGCGCTCCCAAGAGCGCAGGCTGCGTTCGCCGTTGGGAAACAAGGCATAGCCCACCTCGCTCAACGGGGTGTTCAAACGAATCGCGGTCAGTACATCCTGTAGTGCCCGGCGACTCCGTCGATGCATGTGAACGTCGCCGGCTGCCACGCACGGAAGTTGCAAGGTTCGGCCCAAGGTTTCGAGTAGTTCGAGTCGCCGCGTATCGAAGCCCCCGGTGAGTAATTCCACACCGATCCATAGACGACCGGCAAAGCGGTCACGCAACCATCGGCCGTCCAGATCATGTTGCGGCGACGGTGTCTTGCCTGCGCTCGGCAACCAGATGAGCAAGCAGCCGGCAAGCGCATTTTCCAGATCGGCGCGCTCGAGGTGGTAGCTGCCTTTCACGGTGGTGCGTCGCGCTTGGCTCACCAGTCGGCTCAACCTACCGTAACTCGCCCGATCGGTGGCGAGCACCACCAGCTTGAGACCATCCGCGCAGTTCAATTCGGTGCCGATGATGAGCGGTAGAGCGCATCGTTTAGCGGCCACATGAGCTCGCACCACGCCTGCCAGAGAACATTCATCGGTAACGGCCAGCGCCCGGTATCCCAAGGCGGCCGCTTGGAGAACCATTTCCTCAGGCTGCGAAGCACCGCGCAGAAATGAAAAATTGGTCAATGCGTGCAGTTCGGCGTACACGAGGAGGTCTCAAGCGAATACGCCATGCACGTACCAACACCGGGTACGTCGCTCTTGAAAAACCCACCACCTCGCGCCGCGAGGTTGGCGGGCGATGTAGTAATCGCGAGCCACGCCCTTACCATCCCACCAACCACTTTCGATGCGCTCGGGCCCCTGTTCGAGAATCAAACCGCCTTGCCGCAATTGCTGCAAATCGGCCGCGGACAGCGCCTCGGGCTCGGTCATCAACCAGACCGGTCGCGGCATGTCGTGCTCGAGCCGAGCTTGCATCGCACGCACGGCGGGTGTCGGCGACAGTGCGTGTACCCGCTGCCAAGCCGCTTCGGGCCGATGCTCCGCAATGGAACACAGACCATAGACCGCCGTCTCGCCCAATCGCGCACGCAGGCGTTCCACCAACTGCGATGCGGTATCACCGCCTGTGCCGCACAGCCCGGCAAAGGCATCGAGCGAATTTCCCGACAAGGGTTGCAGTGCACCCGACACGAACTGCATGCCTCTGACCGGCGCGGCCAACTCGAGCCGATTCAATTTTTCCTCGAGTACATCGGCCAAGCGCCGACGCTCGCTGGTAACGCTCGCCAATCCGAACCGCACGCGGGTGACGGGCAGCAGCCGATGACGCAACTTGAGTTCGAAAGCCTGGATACCCGCTTGACGTTCACGCAAAAACGCGGCGCAACGTTCGATCAACGGCTCGCTCGCTTTCTGCAGATAAACGACTGTTTCGATTTCCGTCTCGAAATCGCAGCGCTCGCGGAATCTGTACTGCGGCACGAACGCTCTGCGCGGGGCGGCCTGTTTGGCCAACGCGATATCAAGATCCAAAACCGCGGCCGGACTCAGTCGTCGCGATACGCCCGAGCGCGGCAAACGCTGCAATTCTCCGATGCGGGACACTCCCATGGAACGTAGTCTCTGCAACCAATCGGCATGCCATGCGGTGCATCCGATCGGCAAGTGAGCGAGTGCACCCGCCAACGCGCCTGGATCTTCGATGCAAATTTCTTTGCCGGCACGGGCCAGCCACAAGGCTGCCAGAGTCGCCGGTGCCGTCGCACTGTGAGCCCGCAGCGCAAGCCGGCTCCACGCAGCGTCGATGTTGGCGTGCAATGCCTGCAGCGAGCCGAACAATTTCACGCTGCCTCTGATTTCCAGCAACAACGCGTTGGGCAGCTCGATACTGACCATCGAGGTGAATTGCTGCGCGGACAGGCATAGACGCTGCAGCATGCCGGCCGCGGACGGTTCGGCGAGTTCCGGAAATACGACGGCATACCACAGCTGTCGGGCGCGCGGCCGAGCGAGAACGGGCGGTCCGGGAGCCGGTTGCAGCGCAGGCGCGACGTCAGGCGCAGCGGCAGGCATCGGGTTGGCAAACAAATCCGCCGTCGATGAGTTCGCCGGCCATGCCCCTACGCGCGCTTTCATACGGCGTGAAGGTCGACCGGGCCCGGGCGCCCGCCCTGTACCTTGATGAGTTCGAGATGAGTTTCCTGTTCACCTTTCGTCATCAACAATCGCAGACAGGCCGGCGAGGACTCGTACCGATGCCGTTCGGGACGGAACAAGACGCCGAGAGCACCCCCCGTCTCCGCCGCCAACTTCAGGCGCCGCAACCAACGATCGTCGGTGCCTTGCAGCCACAGCAGCACCGCCGCGCAAACACCCGAACTTAACGCTTGTTCGGCAGCCCATAAGGCTTCCGTGGCGCTCGGCGGCCGCACTACCAGCAGACGGCCGAGTTCGATCCCCTGCTGCGCCAAGGCCGGAGCGTAAGGCTCGTAGGGTGGTGCAATCCAGACCACCCAAGATGCACTATCGACTCTATGCTGACACTCGACGAGCGCCGGCAAAAACAACTGAACTTCGCCGAGACCGGCACCTTCCAGCAACACTTCGACGAGCGACGCTGTCGGCCATCCACCGCCCGGTAATCGTGCATCGAGTGCACGCCGACCGGTGGACCAAACCGTCGACGAAGACGGACGTAGCCCGGCCGCGGCGTCTTTTAACTTCCAGACGCGCGCATCGGCCAAGATATCCGCAAGCGATGGAACGTCACGCAGCATCCACGTCTTTACCGCGACGAAGGACTCCGACCACGACCCCTTCGATAATCATGGGCTGCTCTTTGAGATTCACTCGGATGGGTTCGAAATCGGTGTTCTCGGGCAATAACCATACGATCGTGCCTTCTTGTCGGTAGCGTTTGACGGTGACCTCGTTGTCCAAACGCGCCACGACGATTTGCCGATTGCGCACTTCGGGGGTGCGATGCACGGCCACCAAGTCGCCATGCAGGATGCCGGCATTTTTCATGCTCATGCCCTGCACCTTCAGTAGGTAATGCGGTTGTGGCTGAAATAATTGAGGGTCGATTTGATAACGCGTTTCGATATGCTCTTCAGCCAAGATGGGACGGCCGGCGGCAACTCGGCCGATGAGCGGCAGGCCGAGTTGTTCACGCAAGATATCCTTGAGCTGGATGCCGCGCGATGCACCCGGGATCAGGTCGATGACACCCTTACGTTGCAGGGCCCGTAAATGTTCTTCAGCAGCATTGGGAGACTTGAATCCCAACGTGCGCGCGATTTCGGCTCGGGTCGGCGGCATACCGCTTTCGGCGATGGCATCTTGAATCAGCCTCAAGATCTGAGTTTGACGGGGAGTTAGGTCAGACATGCATCACCTGTATATGTAGCCAGTAACTGTTATTATATACAGTATTGGTGCGCTGGCAAGTAAAGGTCATCGAAATCGCATCCCGTGTCCAACAACCTTCCTTACGCGAACGCGTTACGCCGCTCGAGCCGAGGTGACATCGTGTCGACTTGTCATCGCATGATGATGACGTTGAAGAGTCGATTCGCCACGTCGGTCGAAGTGTGGCCGAGTGCACTAACCGCATCATTCCTAACGAGTATTTAATTTTCCTTCAACAAATTGGGGCAGAATAGTCACCGCATCCCGACAAGAAGTGCATTTGAGTTGCATTCGCCCCGCGAATTTGGCTTCATGTGCGACTGTGTTGTGACGCACGTAAGCCCGCTATGAAACAGGACCTGCTTGCTGCAACACTTCGGGCTTCCGAAACCAACGAATTAACCCTAAGGGAATATTGCTATGACACTGACTAACACACTCAAGGCGACTGTCGCCGCTGCCTGCGTAATTGCTTTCGCAGGTTGCACCGACCTGAAGCCGATGCAAGCACAGATGGATGACCTGAAATCTCAGGTCAGCAAGTTGCAGGGCGACACGGCGAAGGCTTCGAGCGATGCAGCGTCGGCCAATAGCGCCGCAGCCAGTGCCTCTTCCGCCGCCTCCGGCGCGCAGAGCACTGCGAACCAAGCGTTGTCGACCGCTCAGTCGAACTCCACCGCCATCGAAGCGATCAACGAGAAGATCGATCGCATGTTCAAGAAGTCAGTGT
>CAZZXZ010000140.1:0-1589 GCA_964658135.1 uncultured Acetobacteraceae bacterium
CTGCACCGACTGGGCGTGGCTCCCATCGTCGAGAGCGGTGCCATACGCGGCGTCATCACCGAAAGCAAGGCAGGCCGCGAGGCAATTCTGGCCCAGCGTGTCATCGATGCCACCGGCGACGCCGACATCGCGGCGCGCTGTGGAGCACCGGTGCACAAGTCGAACAAGCAGGACATGATGGCCGTCTCGGTCATGTTCTCCATGAGCGGCGTCGACAAGCGACGCTTCATCGATGCCGTCAAGGCCGATCCGCAGACCTACGGCGACTGGTCCGGCAACGGCGAATGGGATTATGAAACCACGGGCAAGGAGGACGCGTTGTTCTCCCCGTTCCTGCGCAAGCCGTTTAAGCAGGCACTGGCGGCTGGACTCATTCCGTCCAATTTACAAACCATCGCCGGCACGTGGGGATCGATTTCCGATCAGGGCGATCTGACGTACCTGAACCTCGTGCATGTACCGGAGATCGACGGCACCGATCCCGGCGACTTGACGCGAGGCGAGATGCGCGGACGACGCGAGGCGATTTATGCCGTGCAGGCATTGCGCGGTTTCATGCCGGGCTGCGAAACGGCCAAGCTGCGCAATTTCGGCATGACGCTCGGTATCCGCGACACGCGCAAAATCGACGCGCTGTACAATCTCACCGGTGGCGATGTTCGCGAACAAGGACGCTTCGACGACGCGATCGGCATCTTTCCCGAATTCATCGACGGCTACGGCATCCTGATACTGCCGACCACGGGCCGCTACTGGCAGGTCCCCTATCGGGCACTGGTACCGAAGAACATCGGTAATCTGCTGGTGGCGGGCCGGTGCATCGGCGGAGATAGGATATCGCATGCTTCCGCTCGCAACATGATGTGCTGCGCCGTGAGCGGTCAGGGCGCCGGCGTAGCGGCAGCCATCTCCTTGCGACGCGACGAGACGTTCGACCGCCTCGACATCCCCGCGGTTCAAAAGGAACTCGCGCGCCAAGGCGCGCGTTACCGGTAGATCCGGGCCCCTCATTCGAACGAGGTCGCGCTGTCGCGTTTCACGCCGAACCGCATTCTGGCCGCGAACGCGAGTATCAACACACCCAAGCTCACGATGCCGAACAGCAACGGCTTGCGCTGAGCGGGGATGAAGGCCATGGCGAGCAAAATGGCGCCCATGCCGGCGAGTGCGAGATACGTCAGATAAGGATAGCCCCACATGCGCATCCGCAGACTCGCGGGGTCGCTTCTCTCCAGACGCGCCCGCAGGCGTAGTTGCGAGACCGCGATCGACACATAGACGAATAAAGCTACCGTCCCATAAGAGTTGACCAGAAAGGCGAACACCGTGTCCGGAGACACGTAAGACATGATCACCGCGCCGTAACCGAACAGCGTACCGAAGACGATGGCGCGCGCAGGCACGCCACGGCGGGTGAGCCGGGCGAGGGCCCGCGGCGCATCGCCGCGCCGGGTCAGGGCAAACAACATGCGCGACGATGCATACAATCCCGAATTGAGCGCGGACAGCACGGCGGTCAATACCACCGCGTTCATGATCTGGGCAGCGGCGGGCACGCCCATGGCGGTCAACGCGCTGACATAGGGCGT
>CAZZXZ010000140.1:1689-8774 GCA_964658135.1 uncultured Acetobacteraceae bacterium
GGCCATAGCCCGGTCACATAAACACCGGCCAACAACAAGAACACGGCGATGGCGGCCACCTTGATCGAGGCCAACCAAAACTCGAACTCGCCGAATGCCGCGACGGAGAGGAGATTCGTCAACGTGAGCGACAGCAGCAATCCCAAACTGACGGCCCACGGCGGCGCGTCGGGTAACCAGTAGCGCACCAGCCCGGCGCCGGCCACCGCTTCGAGCGCGACGACGATCACCCAGAAGTACCAGTACATCCAGCCCGTCAGAAACCCTGCGAGCTCGCCGCGGGCGGGGTCATCGCTCCAGGCCAAGCGCGAATACTCGTAGAACGATCCGCCGATTGGGAGAGCGACCGCCATTTCGCCGAGCATCTGCATGATCAAGACCACCAGCAGACCGGTGATCGCGAAAGAGACCACCGCTGCCGGTCCTGCCGATTGAATCACGACCCCGCTGCCGACGAAAAGACCCGCACCGATGACACCGCCCAAGGCAATCATCGTCATGTGGCGCTGACGTAAGCCGTGATCCAGTTCGCCGGCGGCGCGGGATGTCGTTACGAGCGCTCCAACAAGCCCTGCGTCACGATAAACGCGCACACCGTGTCGACGCCGACGCCCTCCTTCAAATTCGTGAAGAGGAACGGTCGATCGCCACGCATTTTTTTCGTGTCGGTTTCCATCACGTGCAACGACGCACCGACGTAGGGGGCCAGATCAATTTTGTTGATGATCAGCAGATCGGACTTCGTGATGCCAGGGCCGCCCTTGCGCGGTATCTTATCGCCGGCCGCCACATCGATCACGTACAACGTGAGATCCGACAGTTCGGGACTGAACGTCGCGGCGAGATTGTCCCCGCCGCTTTCCACGAAAACGAGATCGAGCTGCGGGAACCGAGCACTCAGCCGTGCGACGGCCTCGAGGTTGATCGACGCATCTTCGCGGATGGCGGTGTGCGGGCAACCCCCGGTTTCGACCCCCAGAATCCGTTCCGGCGCCAGGGCCTGATGCCGCACGAGAAACTGCGCATCCTCTTCGGTGTAGATGTCATTGGTGACCACGGCAACCTCGTAACGGTCGCGCAGAGCTCGGCATAGCGAGAGTGTCAGTGCCGTCTTTCCCGAACCCACCGGTCCGCCTATGCCCACGCGCAGCGGTGTGTGTTCCCCTCTCATGGCGACCTCCGCCCCGGGTCACGACCTGAACAATCTCGAGTATTGTGTTTCATGCTGAGCCGATAGTACGGCAAGACCGGGCGCGAAGTTCGACCGCTCCGCAGCAGACTGGAAAATTTCGCACCCGGCGTATGCCGCGATCTGCGCGCCGATGACCAACAAGATGCGCTGGCCCGCAGACTGACCGATGGGCACGCTTTTCATCGCCACCAAAACCTGGTTCTCTGCCCATGACCACGCATATGCCGCCACCGATTCGCATGGTTCGATCGCCCACGCGGAGGCAGCGCCGCTCCATACACAGGGTAAGCTCGGTTCCTGCATCGCTTGCAGGGTCTCTTTCAATCGATCGGACAGGTCGGGCAACGCATCGAGCAAGGCGCGCATCGAGAATCCCATCTGCACCGTGGCATGGCGCAATTCGGCGGCTTCGCGCGTGGCCAGGAATTCTTCGTTGAGGCGATGCACCTCGGTCGTATCGTGCGCCCGCCATGCCGCGCTCATCGCGGCAAGGCTCGGTAGCTCGTACGAGCCCACCGAATACGTCAGCGCATCGGCGATCCACCGTCGAACCGATAGTTCGTCGTGAATCAATCCGCAATCGATGGCGGCCTCGAGGCCATGTGAATGGCTGTATCCGCCTATCGGCAAAGCCTGGCTTGCCAGTTGGAACAACCGCAAACGCGCAAGCATGGTCAACGCGCCGCATAAGAATGGATGACCGGCTCCGTTCGCGGTCCTTCGCCCACGTGCGCATGCCGATGTCCGTACGCGCCGCCCTCCGGTTCGAAGGGGGCCGTCAACGCGGTGAGGGTCAACCCGAGGCCGCTGACCATCTTGCCCAATACATGGTCGGACAGGAAGCGCACCCGCTGCTGCAGTAGCTGTACCGCGACGTGTCGATTACCCAGGTGATATGCCGCTTTCGCTATCAACAAGGGATCGTTGCTGCCCGCTTCGAGCAACGGTTCGTCGGCCGCCACGATCTGCACCCACCGCCCATCCTGCAAAGGCACACGCTCACCGTCGCGCAACAAACGGCCGCGTTCCACGATCAACGCGGCCCGCTCGCCCGAGTCGAGAGTCAGCAACAAGCGGCTCTTGCTGCGCTCGGCGAAGGTCAAAAGCACCCGGCCTGTGGGCAAATCGCTCATGGTCAAACCGAATCACCCTTGGTCAAAACAGAAAGTAGCGCTGCGTCATGGGTAGCGTCGCCGCCGGCTCGCACACCAGGAGCTCCCCGTCCGCACGCACCTCGTAGGTTTCCGGATCCACCTCGATTTGCGGGCGGGCGCCGTTGTGGATCATGTGCTCCTTGCGAACTTCACGGGTATTTCTGATCGGTTCGATGCGACGGTTCAGATGCAGGGCTTTGAATTCCGGATTGTCGAGCGCCGCTTGCGATACGAACGTCACACAGCGCTCGAGCGCCCGGCCGAACGAGCCGAACATCGGCCGGAAATGCGATGGCTGTGGCGTCGGGATGGAGGCGTTCGGATCGCCCATGGGCGCTGCAGCAATCATACCACCCTTCAAGATGAGGCTGGGTTTGACACCGAAGAATGCCGGCTTCCACAACACCAGATCGGCGAGCTTGCCCACCTCCACCGATCCGACCAGGTGCGCCATCCCGTTGACGATCGCCGGATTGATCGTGTATTTCGCCACGTAGCGCTTCACCCGCGCATTGTCGTGCCGTGCCGTATCCGCGCCGAGCGGACCGCGCATCTCGCGCATTTTGTGAGCCGTCTGCCAGGTACGGATGATGACTTCGCCCACGCGGCCCATGGCCTGCGAATCCGAAGACATCATCGAAAAGGCGCCGATGTCATGCAGAATGTCTTCGGCAGCGATGGTTTCGCGCCGGATCCGCGACTCTGCGAAAGCGATGTCCTCGGCAATGCTCGGATCGAGATGGTGGCAGACCATCAACATGTCGAGGTGCTCATCGACGGTATTGATCGTATAGGGCCGCGTCGGATTCGTCGAACTCGGCAGCACATTGGCGTGCGATGCAATCTTGATGATATCGGGGGCATGCCCGCCTCCCGCTCCTTCGGTGTGGAAGGTATGAATGGTGCGGCCGTCGATGGCCGCGACCGTCGCTTCCAGAAAACCCGCTTCGTTAAGGGTGTCGGTATGGATGCTCACTTGCACGTCCATCGAATCGGCGACGCGCAGACAATTATCGATGGCCGCGGGCGTGGTGCCCCAGTCTTCATGTAATTTCAAACCCATGGCGCCGGCCGCGATCTGCTCGCGCAGCGGCTCGGGAACACTGACGTTGCCCTTGCCGAGAAAACCCAGGTTCATGGGAAATCCTTCGGCCGCCAGCAGCATGCTGTGAATATGCCACGGCCCCGGCGTACAGGTGGTGGCGCTGGTCCCGGCCGCAGGTCCCGTGCCGCCGCCGATCATCGTCGTCACGCCGGACGTCAGCGCCTCCTCGATCTGTTGGGGACAGATGAAGTGAATGTGCGTGTCGATTCCGCCGGCCGTGACGATCATGCCTTCGCCGGCGATGATTTCGGTGGCCGCCCCGATCGGGATGGTCACCCCGGGCTGCACATCGGGATTCCCGGCCTTGCCGATGCCCCAGATGGCGCCATTTTTCAACCCGATATCCGCCTTGACGATGCCCCAGTGGTCGATGATGAGCGCATTGGTAATCACGGTGTCGGCCACCGCGGCCGCGACACCCTGACCCTGCCCCATGCCGTCCCGAATGACTTTGCCGCCGCCGAACTTCACCTCCTCGCCATAGACCGTATAGTCCTTTTCGACCTCAACGATCAACGCCGTGTCGGCCAAGCGCACGCGATCCCCCACGGTGGGACCGAACATTTCGGCATAGGCTTGCCGTGAGATGGTGACCGTCACCTAGAGATTTCCCATCACTTTGCCTTGAAATCCGAACACGCGGCCCAGCCCGCCGTATTTCACGAGACGCACCGTGCGGGTCTGTCCTGGTTCGAAGCGGACCGCGGTGCCTGACGCGATGTCCAGGCGGAAACCGCGCGCCCGGGCCCGCTCGAAGTCGAGATGCGCATTGGTTTCAAAAAAATGATAATGAGATCCCACCTGAATCGGACGATCTCCCCGATTCTCGACGGGCAAGGTCACGGTTTCGCGATCGGCGTTGAGCTCGATGTCGCCCGCCTCGATCAACATTTCACCTGGAATCATGCCAGCCTCACACGATGGGTTGATGCACGGTCACCAATTTCGTACCGTCCGGAAAAGTCGCCTCGACCTGGATGTCCGGAATCATTTCCGCGATGCCATCCATCACCTCGTCGCGCGCCAGGATCGACTTGCCGTAGCTCATGAGTTCGGCGACGGTCTTACCATCGCGGGCGCCCTCCAGAATCGCGGCCGTGATGAACGCAACGGCCTCCGGATAGTTCAACCGCAAACCGCGGGCCCGCCGCCGCTCGGCAAGCAACGAGGCGGTGAAGATCAGCAACTTGTCTTTCTCTCTCGGCGTCAATTCCATGGCACGCTCACAGGCAAATGATCAACACGCCCACACCCGCGGCGCGCACGCCGCTCGCTTGGCCACGGCCGGCCGCAAGACCGTCCACAAGACGGTGAACCAATTAAACGCCTCTTCGGTCGAGTCGCCAAGATAGCGCGCCACCAGCACCCCAGGCAGTCGGGTGATGCCGAGCCGCGCCGACTCGGCCGGCACTCGCGTGTGACGGCAGTGCGCAACCAGCGCGCCGTCGATGTCGGCGCCGGCAACCAACAACGTAGCGCAGACCGTGCGCCCCGCCAATCCGACGGTGGAGTGGGCAAATCCGCCGGCTGCATCGAGGTTCGCGATCTCCGACCACAACAGCCGACCCGCGCGGCGGACCGTGGTGTGCATGGCCAGTCGACCCCGCTGCCAGCGCTCGCCCGACGCGCGACGGCCGAAGCTGAGTATTTCCCAACCCAGGTAGGTCGACTCCGCGGCCAGGGAGACATCCAGGCCCATCGTGACGTTCGACCCGTCGAAGAATATATTTTCTCGCGGCAACCATTCCAGCACACCGTGACCCGCCACGGATAAGCGCACGGTCTGACGAGCGCATCCGGCGGCGGCGCGATACCATTTCGCGGCACCGGGCGTGGTGAGCAACGCCCGAGCGCCGGTGTCGAGGTCGGCGCGGATGTCGAGCGTATCGCCCGCCGCGATGCCCCCGGGGGGATGCAGCAGCACAATGTGACAAGTGTCCAAGCCCTCGGGATAGAGCGCTTTTTGAACTTGCAGAGGCCCGACGTGCGCATTGCGGCACATGACCGTCGTCCCGCCGCGCAGCTCGAAGGCGAGCTGCAAGCTCGCATCCCAACCGGTAGCGCGCGCCTGCGGCACCTCGCACGGGCGCACGGGCAACGCATCGCGCGACGTCATGGCGCTGCGGCTGCGGGAACGCCGCGCTGCCACACATCCCACCCTTGCACGATGGCGTCCACCAACGGCATCCCGGCATGGACGAGATTGACAGCGGCGATCCGCCCGGCATCGGGCAATTTCAACTGTGTCCGTAACGACTCGAGCGTTCCTTGATGCGGATAGGGTCGGTCGAAATCGGAGCCCGAACGGAGGATGGCGACGCGGCGCAGATCGACGAGACCGGTCCCCGCACCGCGGCCGAGAGCAGCCAGCACCGCGTTGTCCTCCTGCTGGCTGGTGCAGTAAACGCCCTGTCCGTCGGTCAGCAGACGCGTCCAACGGCGCGCATGCTCGTCCAAGCGTTTACCGGCCCACCAGGTATCGTCGGTCAGCGTATCGCACTGCAGCACGGTCGGCGGTTGCCGCGCCGCTGCTTCGGAATAATGTGCCCGGTAGGCCCGCAGCGTGTCGCTGTCCTCCAGCACGGCGGCTGCCGAAAGCGCGAGCGCGCTCTGCAGAAGAGCCTCATCCAAGCGGTACACTTCGGTGTGATAGTCGAACCGCGGCACCCGATCGGGCCCCTCCGTGAGCACCCCGAAATAACCGTCCCGCCACCCACGAGGCAGGTCACGTGCATCGATTTCGTGGGCGAGGCCGCTGTCAACGACGAAACGTGCCCACGCCGCCGATCCAATCGTGCCACGCAACGGATCGATCCCCGCAATCCCGGCCACCAGAAAGTAAGTCTGGCGCAAATCGAATAAACCGCTCAGCACCACCGCCATCATCGAGGCGGCCGCATTGGCGTGGCCCATGCCCGTGGTCATTTCGCAGACGCGATCCTCGTTGCAACGAACCTGCGGATACTCGGCGGATAGACCGGGCACGCTGATCTCGCGCGTCACGCGTAACGCATCGATCCACGGAGCGGCTTCCAGTCCGAAAAGATTGACTACCATCACCTTGACCGGCAGGGCAGCAGGACGTGCCGACGCATCGGCGAACGCGGCGGCTTCGGCTGCATCGGCCGGCTCGGCCGCGGCGGCGGCGTTGCCGAGCGTCATGAGGCCCGTCAACAGCCACCAAGGCAACCACCGCCTCATGCGAGATAGATGAAGCGGACGATGCACAGCGCCGCCAACACGTACACCAACCAGTCGCTGACCCGCGCCCGACCTCGGACGAGTTTCAACAGCGCATGGCTGGTGATTCCAAAAGCCAAACCGTTGGCGATCGAATACGTCAAAGGAATCATGATGACGGTGAGAAACGCCGGAATGGCGGTGGTCGGATCGGACCATTCGACCTCGGCGAGCGCACCCATCATCAGCGCACCGACCAACACCAGCGCCGGCGCGGTCGCCGCGGCCGGGATCGCCTGCACCAGCGGCGCGAAAAACAAGGTGCCTAAAAACAAAAGCCCGACCACGATGCTGGTCAAACCGGTGCGACCGCCGACGGCCACGCCCGTTGCACTTTCGATGTAACTGGTGACCGGACTGGTACCCGCCATGGCACCCACCAAGTTCGACGCCG
>CAZZXZ010000141.1:0-8665 GCA_964658135.1 uncultured Acetobacteraceae bacterium
GCCTACATATTGAGCGAGCGTGGTTTCGAGGCCTATGTGTTGAAAGGCGGGTTGGCCGCCACGCAAAGCGTGCATCAACCGAAGACTTGAGGCGCCTGGTCGGCAATGCAGCGCCCACGCGCGTACCTACATCGTGTGGGTGGGCTTGTCGCCGCCCAGGGCTCCGGCGAGATAATTTTCGATTTTTTTCTGCGTATTACCGCGATCTTGGTCGCTGAATTGAACGCCGATGCCGGCGGTGCGTTTGCCCTGGGCGCCTTTCGGCGTCATCCAGATGACCCGGCCGGCCACCGGCAGCTTTTCCTCCTCGCCCATCAAATTGAGCAACATGAACACTTCATCGCCCAGCCGATAGTTGCTGTTCGTCGGAATGAAAAGACCGCCGTTTTTTACGAATGGCATGTAGGCAAGATACAGCGCGCTCTTATCCTTGATCGTCAGGGTCAGCAGCCCCGGTTTGTTACTTGGACTTCGCAATTCTTACCGTTCCCAAATTAGCTTGCCAGGGCAGATCTACCGCGTAGGAGCAGAGCCTCCAATGCCAGTTGTTGGTTCATGCCGGTCGATGCAAGACGCCGCAGCTCGCGCGTCGCGTCCAATAACTCGAATAACGCCCTCATCTTGGGCTTAAGTAAACCGCCAGGCAAGCGGACCCGTCCCGCACTTTGCGTCGAAGTCTGCGCGCCGAGGGAGGTAAGTGCGCGCCGTGTGATCCAGTTCTCAAGCCACGCGAGGCGCAATGCAAGATGAGATCGCGCCCAGCGATCGGCCAGCACCGTGATATCCACCGCCCCCGCACCGATGGCTCGTACGTCCTCCTGCATGTCCGAATCCAAGGCTGCGATGCCCAGCGTATTCAACTGCAATGCCTCGAGCGGCGCGCCGCCCGCCAGCGTGAGGGCCGCCTCCCACGCCTGCTCCGAAGGACCGTTCGCCTGTAACCAGGCCATTGCCATGGAACGCGCAGGCGGGCGCAAAACCATGCGCAGACAGCGACTGGCAATGGTTGCCGGCAAACGGTGCGTCGGCCGCGCGATCAGAATGAGCAGAGTATCGGCGAAGGGCTCTTCCAGGGTTTTCAGAAACGCATTCGCTGCATTGATGTTGAGTGCTTCGGCGCCCTCGATGATGCCGACCTTGTAGCCGCCTTGATAACTTTTCAACGTCAGCGTCGCGATGAGTTCGCGCACCTGGTCGACCTTGATCTGTTGCGCGTCCGCTTCGATTTTGACGTCGTGGTAGTCCGGATGACTGTCCGACCGCAGCAGCGAGCAGGAGGCGCAGATGCCGCAGGGCTGTTCGTGCGCGGCCCGACACAATGCCAGCGCTGCCAGCCAATGCGCCAGATGTTCGGCACCCAGGCCCGGGATGCTCAAGAGCAAGGTCGAGTGCGGCAACCGTTGAGCGAGCTGGGCTGCGCGCAGTCGTTGTTGATGATGCGCCAGCCAGGGCAGCGAATCGGCGCTCAGGAAATCCAAGACTTGGACTCCAACAAAGCGCCGATGCGGGCCGCGACCATCTCCTCGGGCAGCGCCGCATCGATAACGGCCAGGCGCCCGGGTTCAGCGCCGGCGCGTTCGAGATAACCGGCGCGGACCCGCTCGAAGAATTCGGCGCGCTCGCGCTCGAAACGGTCGCGCACCTTGCCGACGTCACGGCGCCGCGAACGCTCGAGCCCGACGGCCACCGGCAGATCCAAAACCAAGGTCAGGTCCGGGCGTCGGGTACCCTGCACCAAGCTCTCCAGAGCCGCGATATCCGCCTTCTTCATCCCCCGGCCGGCTCCCTGATACGCGTAAGTCGCATCGGTGAAGCGATCGCAGACCACCCACCGTCCGGCCTGCAGGTTCGGCTCGATGTGATTCGCCAGATGTACGGCGCGTGCGGCGAACATCAGCAGCAATTCAGCCACCGGCGGCAGCGTCTCGGCGCGCGGACTCAACACCAGATCGCGAATCTTTTCCGCCAGGGCCGTACCGCCGGGTTCGCGAGTGACGACGTGCGCGATACCGCGTGCCTCGAGCAGCTGGGACAGCCGCGCCACCTGAGTCGTTTTACCGACCCCTTCGATGCCTTCTAAAGTCAGGAATCGCCCGCGCTCGGTCATGGCGTCGCCCGCTGCGCGGCCTTTTGCCGTTGATGGGCCAGATAGGTCGCGACCGCCGCGTTTTGCTCCTCCAGCGTCGCTGAAAAGACGTGGCTGCCATCGCCGTTGCCGGACGCGACGAAATACAGCGCGTCGGTTTTTTCGGGGTGCGCCGTCGCTCGGATCGCCGCCGTGCCTGCCAACGCAATGGGAGTCGGCGGCAGACCCACCCGGGTATAGGTGTTGTACGGTCCATCCGTACGCAGATCCACCGTATGCAGTTCGCTATCGGCTCTGCCCAACCCGTAAATCACGGTCGGGTCGGCCTGCAGGCGCATACCGATGCTGAGCCGGTGCAGATACAGACCAGCGATCTTGGCAAGTTCCTGCGGCAATCCGCTCTCCTTCTCGACGATGGATGCCATGATCAACAACTCACCTTCGTTCTGCAAAGGCAGGGCCGGGTCGCGGTCCGTCCAAGCCGTGTCGAGTACGCGGACGAGCGCCGCATGCGCCTGACGCAGCAACTCGAGATCGCTGGTGCCGCGCGCAAACCGATAGGTCTCGGGCAAGAACTGCCCTTCCGCATTCAGCCCGGACAGCCCGAGTTTGTCCATGACATTCGGTCCGGTCGCGGACAGCGTCGAGCGGATATCGGGATTGCCCCGCATGGCATCGAGCAGCTCCGCGACACGCCACCCGTCGACGATGGTCAAGGAGTGCAGCACGACCTCCCCCTTGACCATCTTGTCGAGCAACGTGCGCGCCGTCGCGCCGGGTTCGATGTCGTATTCGCCCGCTCTGATCGCGGTGTCGAGACCTTGCCAGCGCGCGTACAGAGCCCAGATCCGCGGATGGCCGACGATTCCTTGGCGACCCAGATCGGCGGCGATCCGAGTGAAGCGCGCGCCCATGGGCACGTCGATGCGTCGCGTACCCGTGACGCGCAGCGGAACATCCAGACTGTGCAGCGCCCGCCACCCCGCAAACGCGATGCCCGTCAACAACAGAACGCTCGCCAGGAGCGCTCGCGCCGCCACCCGACTCATGCGCACGCCAGGCGTCGAGCCGCCGGCCGGGAACCGCGGCAGCGCCGCGCAGGCTCAGAATCGGCGGAAAACGAGCGAACCGTTGGTTCCGCCAAATCCGAACGAATTGGACAGGGTGTATTCCAGCGCCATCTCGCGCGCCTGTTTGGGCACGTAGTCCAGATCGCATCCGGCGCCCGGACTTTCGAGATTGATGGTCGGCGGGGCCACTTGATCGCGCAATGCAAGCACGCAAAAAATGGCTTCGGCAACGCCCGCCGCGCCCAACATGTGCCCGGTCATCGACTTGGTGGAGCTGACCGCCAGCGAGTCGGCCGCCGTGCCGAAGGCGCGCCGTATGGCCGTGGTCTCGGCGCGATCGCCCAAGTCGGTGGAGGTGGCGTGAGCGTTCAGATACTGCACCTGGTCGGGATTCAGCTGCGCGTCGGCCAACGCCTTGACCATCGATTTGCGCGCGCCCTCGCCGTCCTCCGGCGGCGCGGTCACGTGATACGCGTCGCCGCTCATGCCGAAGCCGACGATTTCGGCGTAGATCTTCGCACCACGAGCTTTTGCCGCTGTGTATTCTTCGAGCATCATGGCACCGCCGCCGTCGCCCATGACGAAGCCGTCGCGGTCCTTGTCCCACGGACGACTCGCGCCCTGTGGGTCATCGTTGCGTTGAGACAATGCCTTGGCCTGGGAAAATCCGCTCATGCCGGTCACGCAGGTGGCCATTTCCGAGCCGCCGGCCAACATGGCATCGGCCTCGCCGTATTGAATGAGGCGCATGGCGAGACCCAATGCGTGAGTCGACGTGGTGCACGCGGTGGCCACGGCCAGATTCGGCCCGGTGATGTGGAACGCGATCGACAAGTGACCGCCGACCAAATTGATGATGCTGCCGGGAATGAAGAACGGCGAGACCTTACGGGGGGAATGAGTTTCGAGAAACTTATCGTAAGTGTCCTCGATGGACTCCAGACCACCCATCCCCGAGCCCATGAGCACGCCGATGCGATCGCTGTTCTCGGCGGTGACGACCAAACCCGAATCGCGCATGGCC
This sequence comes from uncultured Acetobacteraceae bacterium, assembly GCA_964658135.1. Taxonomy (GTDB): domain Bacteria; phylum Pseudomonadota; class Gammaproteobacteria; order Steroidobacterales; family Steroidobacteraceae; genus Bog-1198. The sequence continues at coordinate 4,181 of CAZZXZ010000141.1, forward strand.
TGCATGCCGGCCACCACGCCGTATTGCATGAAGGCGTCCATGCGCCGCGCGTCTTTCGGCGTCATGTACGGCTCGAGATCCAGTTGCCGGATCTCGCCGCCGAAATGCGTGGCGAAGGTCGTGGTATCGATGCGGGTCACGGGACCGATGCCGCTGCGTCCCGCGAGTATGGAGCCCCATGCGGACGCCACGTCGTTGCCGACGGGAGACACGATACCGAGCCCGGTGACCACCACCCTTCGTTTACTCAACGCCGACTCCTCGACACCAATACACGCTTCCCCGGCGGATCTTAGGTCTTGCTTTTGTGGGAATTGATGTAATCGATGGCCTGCTGCACCGTCGTGATCTTCTCGGCATCTTCATCGGGAATTTCCGTTTCGAATTCCTCTTCGAGCGCCATGACCAATTCGACCGTGTCCAGCGAGTCCGCCCCGAGATCGTCGACGAACGAAGCGTCGTTGGTAACTTCTTCTTCTTTTACGCCCAATTGTTCGGCTACTATCTTCTTAACTTGCTGCTCGACCGTACTCATCGTTGTGGTGTCCTTCGGGATAGGTATATAGGAGGGCGCGTATTTTATGTGAACGCGACCGCGACGGCTACCGGGAACGCACAATTGATTGCCAACCCCCAGCCACTGCCTTGACAAACGGGACTAATTAGGGCATGTACATTCCGCCGTTGACGTGCAGCGTCTCGCCCGTAATGTAGGACGCCTGCGGCGAGGCGAGAAACGCGACCGCGGCGGCGATATCGTCCGGCTGACCGAGGCGGGCCAGCGGGATTTGGGCGTTGAGCGACTCTTTTTGCGCCGCGCTGAGCGCACGCGTCATATCCGTGTCGATGAAGCCGGGCGCAATCACATTCGCCGTGATACCCCGCGAGCCGATCTCGCGAGCCAGCGATTTGGTAAAACCGATCATGCCGGCCTTGGCCGCCGCATAGTTGGCTTGTCCCGCATTGCCCGTGACCCCGACGACCGAGGCGATGCTCACGATGCGGCCCTTGCGGGCTTTCATCATGCCGCGTAACACCGCCTTGGAGAGACGAAACACCGAGGCCAGATTCGTCGCCATGACGAGATCCCAATCCTCGGGCTTCATGCGCAGCAGCAGGGTGTCGCGGGTGATTCCGGCGTTGTTGACCAAGATGCCCACCGCACCCTCGCGCGCATCCACATCGGCGATCAATGCGTCGATCGACGCTTGATTCGTCACGTCGAGAACCGCCCCGCGGCCGCCGCTGGACGCGAGACTGGCCGTGATACGTTCGGCGCCCTCGGCGCTGGTTGCCGTGCCGATGACCAGCGCGCCCTCGGCCGCGAGCCGTGCCGCGATCGCCGCACCGATGCCGCGCGACGCGCCCGTCACCAAGGCAACTTCGCCGTTCAGCATGACAACGCCTCGTCAAGCGATGCCTGATCTTCCAAGGCAAGCATTTTCAAGTCGCGATTCTTGTCGACGCGGCGGTTCAATCCGGTCAATACCTTGCCAGGACCGCACTCGATGATGCGCGTGGCGCCGGCCGCGATCAGCGCGCGTACGGTGGCCGACCACTGCACCGCCGTGTGCAGCTGCTTGACCAACGCCGCGCGAATCTCGTCGGGGTTGGTGTGGACCTTGACGTCCACACCGTAGACGACGATGCCTTGTGCCGCGGGCGCAACCTCGGTGGTCGCGAGCCTGACGCGCAATTTCTCCGCCGCGGGCTGCATCAATGAGCTGTGCGCCGGCACACTCACCGGCAGCGGCAGCACGCGCCGCGCGCCCTTGGCATTCAATGCGTCGATGGCGCGCGCGACCGCATCGACGCCGCCGGCAATCACCACTTGACCGGGGGCATTGAAGTTCACTGCCTCGACGACGCCGTCCGCGACGCCGCCACATACGCCGACCACGGCTTCATCGTCCAGACCGAGGATGGCGGCCATGGCCCCCTCGCCCTGCGGCACCGCCGACTGCATGGCCTCGGCGCGAAACCTGACCAGATCGACCGCCGCCTTGAAGTCCAGGCAACCCGCCGTCACCAGCGCGGTAAATTCTCCCAAACTGTGCCCCGCCATCAGTGCGGGCGTTCTGCCGCCGCGCTCCAACCACAGACGATAAGTCGCCACGCCAGCCGTCAACATCGCCGGCTGCGTACATTCGGTGGCATTCAACGCCTCCGCCGGTCCGGCTTGGCAGCGCTGCCATAAGTCGTACCCGAGCACTGTCGAGGCCTCGGCGAAGGTTGCTTCGATGACGGGAGAGCTGTTCGCCAAGCCGCGCAGCATGCCGACGCTCTGCGAACCTTGGCCGGGAAAAACGAATGCGGTTGTCACTCTGGGCCCCTAGGCGTTGAAACGGTGGCGGATTATAGCCATCCGGGCGCAGAGTGCAGCTCCCACGGCAAATCCCCAGAGTGCGCCATACAGATGGGCATCGACCACGACCTGGGGCGGTTCGTGACCGCCCAACTGCTCGTAGGCCACTTTGCCGCTCAAACACAGCACGAGAATCCAACGATCCCAGTCGCCTGCGATGAGATGCTTGGCCGTACCGGCACCCAGCACCGCGTGCAACACGCCGGAAATGCCCACATACCAGGCAACGTGCGGACTGAACCACCAGAGTCCGCTACTCACGGCCAAGGCGCCGGAGAGGACGATCACCAGCCACTCGATGGCCGCATAGTCGGCCGCAAACAATGCCCACATGAGGACCAAGCCCAATTCGTTGAGAATCAGGTGGTGCAGGTCCAGATGGACCACGTGGGCCGTGAGCAACCGCCACCAGCCGCCGGCCGCGATCGCGCCGCGATCATAGCGCAGCAGCTGACCGACGCCGTCCCCCGCGGCCAGTACCAGCGCCGGCAGCGCCAAAATCATAAGCAACCAAATCCAGCGGCCGCGATCCCATTGCAGAGCGGCGACGGCGTGGGACCAGCGGTTCGCGCCGTCACGAACCATCGCTGCCGTCCATTTTGGTATCATTCGCGAAATTTTCGAGGTCAACATGCGCAATGTTCAACGCGGTTTTACTCTGATCGAGATCATGGTGGTGGTGGTTATTCTTGCAGTGCTGGGCGCCTTGGTGGTGCCTAAAATTCTGGAGAATGTCGACAAAGCCCGCGTCACGCGCGCGCAGAGCGATATCCGAGCCATTCAAACGGCCTTGGATTTGTATCGTCTGGACAACTTCAAATATCCCACGACCGAACAAGGTTTGCAGGCATTGGTCAAGCAACCGGTGGATCCTACCATCACGAATTATCGCTCCGGCGGCTACCTGCCCTCGCTGCCGAAAGACCCATGGAACAATCTCTACCAGTATGCGAGCCCGGGAGCCGACGGCCGCGATTACGACATCGTGACCTACGGACGCGACGGCAAACCCGGCGGCGAAGGCTACGACGCAGACATCAGCACGACCACCCTCGATCAACGATAACGCCCACGAGCAACGATAACGCGCACCCGTGCGGGCGCGTTCGCATGCGCAACAAAGGCTTCACGCTGGTCGAGATTCTCGTGGTGGTGGTCATCATGGCCATCATCATTTCCCTGGCGATCTTGTCGATGGGCGTGACGGGACGAGATTCCCAGCTGGATGATGAAACTCGACGCATCGAGGGATTGATGGGCCTGCTGCACGAACGGGCCCTGTTGGAGGGCCGGGATTTCGGCATGCACATCGAACCCTCGGCGTATGAATTCCTCGCCTACGATACCTTTCACGATCGCTGGATCCGCATGGATCAGGAGCACGAGTTTCGGCACCGCGTGTTACCCACGGGTTTGAGCCTGCAGCTGCAACTCGACTCGCAAACCGTCGTGCTGAAAGCCGCCGATAGCGGACTCAGCAATCAAACGCCGCTGACGCCGCAAGTGGCGATCGCCGCGAGCGGCGAAGGCACGCCATTTCGGCTGATCTTGTCGCGCGATGAAACACGCGCCCAGGCATCGGTGGACGGCGACGCGCTCGGCAAGATCTCGCACGAAAATTCGGCCCAGCCGGTCAAGCGTCCGTGACGGCGACGCGTTGCCGCGGCTTTACCCTGCTCGAAGTGCTGGTCGCGCTCATCGTCGTGGCCATGGGCCTCGCCGCCTTGATGGTGGCGGTCAGCGGCACGGCCCGTACCAGTGGTTACTTGCGCGAGAAGACCCTCGCACAATGGATCGCGCTCAATCGAATCACCGAGGTACGCTTGAACAGCAACAATAAATTTGCGCAGAACACCGATGCGGCCGAACTGACGTACGCGGGACGCAGCTGGCATTACACCACCAGCTATGTCGACACCAGTTTCGCGACGATGAAACGTGTGGTGGTGCGCGTGTATGCCGGCGATGCCAAGACCAAGGGCAATCCGTTGGCCGAGTCCACCGGCTTCGTCAGCACCGCCTTGGCCACCGTCGGCAGCTCGAATATCGACTGGACCCAGGGGCAGAACGCCACGACCACGCAGAGCGGCTCCGGCTCCACGCAGAGCGGCTCAGATCGG
>CAZZXZ010000142.1:0-8580 GCA_964658135.1 uncultured Acetobacteraceae bacterium
CTGGCCGAGAACGATCGCCGTCTCGCGAAATACGATGCGCGTTTGCAAAGACCGCGGCTCGTTCCCGCACTCGCCCGATTTCTCTATCGAGTGCTACCGTCCCGGCTGTGAGCCAAGCGGTACGACAGGCGGTGGGCCGAGTGCCAGGTGGCCCTGCTGTTGGAACCAACGCACGGCATCCGCCAAGGCCTCGACGGGTGGCCGCCATCCATATCCGAGCTCGCTGATCGCTTTCGCGCTGGAAAAATACATGCGCTTGCGCGACATGCGCACGCCTTCCAAGGTGATGCGGCCGCTGCGGCCGGTCATCTTCGCCACCGCTTCGGCCGCGTACGCGATGGGCAGAATCGCCGCGTACGGCAGACGAATGCGCGGCGGCCGCCCGCCCACGAGCTGTGCGATCTGGATCAAGATCTGCCGCAGCGTCATATCCTCGCCACCGAGGATGTAGCGCTCACCGACGCGACCGCGCCGCAACGCGAGCAGATGACCCGCCGCGACGTCATCCACGTGCACGATGTTGAGCCCGGTATCGACATACGCCGGCATGCGTCCGGCGGCGGCGTCGAGCACCAACTGACCGGTGGGTGTTGGTTTGACGTCACCTGGTCCGACCGGTGTCGATGGATTGACGATGACCACCGGCAGACCTTGCGCGCACGCGTCGAGCACCACCCGTTCGGCGAGGAATTTCGACCGTTTGTAGTGGCCTATCATCGCACCGAGTGCGACGGGGCTGCGTTCGTCTCCCGGTGAATCCGCCGGTATGCCCATGGTCGCCACGCTGCTGGTGTAGACGATCTTCTGCACGCCGGCATCCTTCGCCACCGCCAGCAGATTGCGGGTGCCCTCGACGTTGATGCGGTAGAGCTGTGCAGGATCCGGTGCTCCCAATCGGTAGTCCGCCGCCACATGAAAGAGGGCCTCGCAATCCAGCATGGCGCGCCGTAACGAAGCGACATCCTTCAAATCGCCCACGGCAACGTCGACCGGGAGGTCCTGCACGTTGGTGCGCACGGAATTTGCCCGCAGCAGGACGCGCACCTTCCAGCCCGCCGCCAACAAGGCACGCGCCACGGCTGAGCCCACGAAGCCGGAGGCTCCCGTGACCAACGCTTTCATGCGATTCGACGCTGTGCGGCGGTGGCGAACACCGGCAACGCAAGTGCCCCGCTGTGCGCGACGCTCGCCAACGCGCCGGCCGCCGCCCGATAGCGCGCGGCCAGCCGCAGCAGCGGCGCAAGCTGACCGGGCGAGCGGACGAGACCTTGCAGCAGCCGCGCCATGCTGACGTCGCCTGCGCGGCTGGCAGCCATGACCACCCGGGGCAACGTGTCGGCAGCCGTATCGACGATGACCCGCACCGCGATGAAGGGCAGCGTGTGATGAGCCGCCACTTCCGCCACCGCGACACTTTCCATGTCCACCGCCTCGGCACCGGTGTCACGCCAGACCGCCGCCTTGCCGGCCACCTCGTCGATGGCCGAATGATGGGTGAGCAGAGTCCCACCCAGGCGCGGTTGCCGACCCATGACGGCCGCGCCGACCAGCTCCCGCCAATGAAGATCCGTACCGAACGACTGCCCGTCCGAGGACAGCACGATCGACGGCAGACAAATGGTTCCGGCGCATAGCGCAGGGTCGAGGCCGCCCGCCACCCCCCAGCTGATCAAAGAATCCGCGCCGGCCGTCACCAGCCGGCGGGCCGCAGCTTGCGCAGCCACGGCTCCCATACCGCCGATGGCCAACAATATGCCGTCGCGCAGGGTGAACAACCCATCATCGCGCGGCGCTCGCGCCCCCAACGTACGTGCCTCGACCTTGAGCGCCGCGACGACGCCGGCGCTCAATGAGTGGGTCCGCGGCGAATCAGCGTGCGAAACGCCGCCAACGCCCACAGCGGAAAGTAGCCACTGTAGCCGTGGTAGCGCAGGTAGAAGACCCGCGGAAAGCCCGGCGCGGTGAAGGTCGAATCGCTCCACAAACCGTCGGGTGCCTGGGTTTTGACCAGATGATCGATGCCGCGACGAACCGCGTCGCTCGATGCCTCGCCGCAGGACAGGAGTGCCAGCAATGCCCATGCCGTCTGGTAAGGAGTGCTCGCGAAGCCGGTGCTTGCGCCGGCGTAGCTATCGTTGCTTTCACCCCAACCGCCATCCGCATTCTGCCGACTCTTCAGCCATTCGATGCCTTTGCGCACCGCAGGATCCTGCGCGCCCAAGCCCGCTTGCGCGAACGCCATCAACACCGACCAGGTACCGTAGATGAAATTGGTACCCCAGCGGCCGAACCAAGAGCCGTCGACCTCTTGTTCCTTGCGTAGGTAGTCGATGGCGCGCGTCAGCGCGGGCTGGTCCTGCGGACGGCCGATGCGCGCGAGCACCGTCACCACTCTGGCCGTCACGTCGCTGGTCGGCGGGTCGAGTAGCGCGCCATGATCGGCAAACGGAATCTTGTTGAGCGAGTAGTAGGTATTGTCGGCGTCGAACGCGGCAAACCCGCCGTCTTTGCTCTGCATGCCGACCAGCCAGTCCAGGGCGCGTTTGATGCTGACCGCGTAGTCTTCCGCGTTGGGCGCCTGGTGCATCGCCCACGCGACCACCGCGGTATCGTCCAAGTCCGGGTAGTAACCGTTGGCGAATTGAAATGCCCACCCGCCGCCCGGCACCTTGTCCCGGTTGACCCGCCAGTCGCCCGGCTCGTCCAGAATCTGTTTGGATCGCAGCCAATCCAAAGCCTGCGTCGCGGCACCCGCCGCCACGGCATCGCCGGCCTCTTGCATGGCCAGGCAGGCCAGCGCGGTATCCCACACCGGCGAGACGCACGGTTGGCAATAGGCGCTGGTGGGTCCGATCACCAACAGCTTCTGTAGCGCGCGTTTCGCCGTGGCGCGTCGCGGATCGTCGTGCCGATAGCCCAGGATGGTCATCGCCTCCAGGGCATTGACCATCGCCGGAAAGATGGCGCCGAGCCCGTCCTCGCCATTGAGGCGTTCCAGCATCCAGTCTTCCGCACGCCGCAGTGCGACCGCACGCACCCGACGCGGAATGAGAGGATCGAATAGCCTGGCAACACGGTCGACGATCAACAAAGCGCGCGCAACCATGCCGCCTTTCATGACCACGTCGCGAAAATATTGGCGCTCTCGCTCGGGCGGTGTCACGAATAATTCGGCGATTCCCACGCCACGCGGATTTTTGGCGACTGGTTTGAGCGAGCACAGAATGAACAACGGCACCATGACCGTGCGCGACCAATAAGCAACCTTGTCGAGATGAAACGGAAACCACCTCGGCAGCAGCATGATTTCGACCGGAATATACGGCACGCCGCGCCAAGGAAGCTGCCCGAACAACGCCAACGCGATGCGCGTGAAGACATTGCTGCGGGCGGCGCCACCGCGCTTGAGTATGCTGGCGCGGGCCCGCACCATGTGGGGCGCCGCGGGATCGTCACCGGCCAGCTTCAGCGCGTAATACGCCTTGACCGTACAGCTCATGTTGAAGTCGCCGCCTTTGTATAGCGGCCAACCCCCGAAGTCCGCCTGCTGCGCGCGCAGATAAACGGCTAGTTTCCTTTCGAGCGATGCGTCGATTTCATCCAGAAAGTGCATCATCATGATGTACTCCGCCGGTATCGTGCAGTCCGCCTCCAGTTCGAACAACCAAAAACCTTCCGCGCTCTGTCGCTGAATGAGCGTATCGCGCGCCGTCGCCACGACACGATCGAGCACGGACGACACCGTGGTCTTGGTCAGCGAGTGAGCGACGATCTCGGCGCGCGCCGTGCCCTGCGCCGCAGCGGCGCTCGTCTTCTGCGCGATCGGGCTCACGTGCCGGTGCTCCCGCCGGAGCGTCGCAAGACGAGCTCCGGCTCCGGCTCGACGCGGTGTATCCCGAGCGGCCGTCGCGCTTCGTGCACCGGCGTCAACGGCAGGCCGCGCGCGGCATGCACGAACAATCCGCGTAACAGCGAATTACTGCGACCGGTGAGATCGGTCGACAGCCGGGTCATCGCGACGGCTCGGCGCGAAACCTTGACCTGTACGCCGGCGGTAAAGGACGGATTCTCATTAATTTTTTGCAATGTCAGCACGGCCAAGCCGATTGCCCACAGGCAAAAGCGCCGGATGCCCGTCTCGCGACGGGGTATCAGCAGCGTGTATTCGAGCGCATTTCGCAGGTGTCCATGAGCTACTGCGACCAAGTCGTGCATGCCCGCGGCAAACCGCGGATCGTGAGCTTCGGCGGATACGCGGGCCAAATCGACCCCATGACGCGCGAACACGTCCTGCGGCAGCCAACAGGCGCCGCGGCTACGATCTTCCCAGACGTCCTTCAAGATGTTCGTCATCTGCAAACCCTGCGCGAACGAAACCGACAGGCTTCGCAACTTGCCATGCTGCAGGGCAATCTGGGGCGAGTATTCGCAAAACAAGTCCGTCAACATATCGCCCACGACGCCCGCAACGTAATAACAATACTCGTCCAAATCCGCCATGCGCGGCAACCCGCGCAGACTCGCGGTCGCCTGGAAATGAGGCATTCCATAGCACATTAGCTCGACGCAACGCCGGATGGCCATGCGCTCGGCGGCACTCAAAGCGGCCGTCACATTGATGATGCGCTGCATGTTGCTCACCAGGTCGCGCTCGGTCGCCAAGGTGCTGTCCGAGAGCCGGGCGGCCAACGCTCGCGCCAACCCGTCGGGCTCGCCGGTGCCGGCCACGGCCGCCATGAACCGCTGCATGAACGCGAGCGTCTCGGCGGGCGAGAGTGCCGGTTCATCCTCGATGGTGTCGGCGATCCGGCACAACAGATAGGCATTGGTCACGGCGACGCGCAGTGCACCGGGCAGCTGAGGAATCGTCAGCGCGAAGGTGCGCGAGACGTGAGGGAGTATTTGGTCTTGATAGACTACATCTGCACTGCCGGAATCCATACGGACAGTATCTCGGAAAATCGAAGGGATAGCATCACCGAGGGGCTGGCTGATCGGTCCGCGACTATAGCGATGGCCCCGCGAAGCCGCAACCGCACCGTAGTATTGCAGGGCGCCACAGGGCGTTGGCGGTCGGGGGTGTTGGCGGGTTAAACTGCTGCGGATGGCCGACCCTCTCATTACCTATCCTTTGTTGCAAACCATCGACACACCGGCCGATCTGCGCCGGCTGCCGCTTCCTAAACTCGCTGAACTGGCCGCCGAGCTCAGGCAGTTTCTCATCCACAGCGTGAGTACCCGCGGCGGCCACTTCGCCGCCGGCTTGGGCACGGTCGAGCTGACCATCGCGCTGCACTATGTGTACAACACCCCTTACGACCGACTGGTGTGGGACGTCGGGCATCAAGCCTATCCACATAAGGTGTTGACCGGTCGACGCGGCTTATTGCACACGATCAAACAAGCCAACGGCTTGGCGCCCTTCCCGACCCGTAGCGAGAGCGAATACGATACGTTCGGCGTGGGTCATTCGAGTACCTCGATCAGCGCGGCTCTGGGAATGGCCATCGGCGCCGCGAAACGCGGCGAGGACCGGCGCGCCGTGGCCATCATCGGCGATGGTGCGTTGACCGCCGGGATGGCGTTCGAAGCACTCAATCATGCCGGTACGGCGCCGGCCGACCTGTTGATCATCCTCAACGACAACGACATGTCGATATCCGAGAACGTCGGCGCGCTGTCGAATTATCTGGCGCGTGCTTTGTCCGGCCGCATGTACTCGCACTTGCGCGATGGCGGCAAGAAAGTGTTGCGCAAAATGCCCACCGTGTGGGAGCTCGCACGTCGCTCCGAGGAGCATCTGAAGGGCATGGTGCTGCCCGGCACGTTGTTCGAAGAGATGGGTTTCAATTACATCGGGCCGGTCGACGGCCATGACGTGAAGGCGTTGATTGCGACCTTGAACAACGTCAAGAAGCTGCATGGCCCGCAGTTCCTCCACGTCGTGACCCGCAAGGGTAAAGGCTACGCACCGGCCGAAGAAGACCCTATCAAGTGGCACGGACCGGGGCCGTTCGATCCTGCCAGCGGTAAGATTTTCAAGGAAGCGAGTTCCGGTCCGACTTACTCGCAGATTTTCGGCCAGTGGCTCTGCGACATGGCCGAACGGGATCCGAACATCATCGGCATCACGCCGGCGATGCGCGAAGGGTCGGGTTTGGTCGAGTTCTCCAAGCGCTTTCCCGACCGTTATTTCGATGTGGCGATCGCCGAACAACACGCCGTCACGTTTGCGGCGGGGTTGGCGTGCGAGGGATTCATTCCCATCGTCGCGATCTACTCGACTTTCCTGCAACGCGCCTACGATCAGCTCGTGCACGACGTCGCGCTGCAGAATCTACCGGTGGTGTTCGCGCTGGATCGCGCCGGCTTGGTGGGCAGCGACGGCGCAACTCATCAAGGCAGCTACGATCTGACGTTCCTGCGCTGCATACCGAACATGGTCATCATGGCACCGGCCGACGAAAACGAATGTCGGCAGATGTTGTACACGGGAACGACGTTGTCCTCGCCGTCCGCCATCCGCTATCCGCGTGGCTCGGGACCGGGGGTGCCCATCGTCGCCGAGATGACGGCGCTGCCGTTGGGCCGCGGCGTGGTGCGGCGCGAGGGCCGCTGTGGTTTGGCGCTGCTGGTGTTCGGCACGCTGCTCGAATCGGCGCGCAAGATTGCCGAGCGGCTCGATGCAACGGTGATCAACATGCGTTTCGTCAAGCCGCTCGACGTCGACTTGGTCATCAGCACGGCTGCACGCCACCGCGCCTTGGTGACCATCGAAGAGAACGCCGTCATGGGCGGCGCCGGTTCCGCGGTCGGCGAAGCATTGGCGGCCGCCGGCATCCGGATTCCGCTGTTGCAGTTGGGCATTCCCGATTACTTCGTCGAACATGGTTCGCGCGACACGTGTCTCGCCACCGCCGGGCTGGATCTCGCCGGCCTCGGCGCCAGCATCGAGCGCTGGTGGGCGCAGCAGACTCAGGAAAAACTTCGCTCAGTCGCCATACGCGGCGTTTAACCGCCGCAGTTTGACGGCCCGCCAACACGCGGCGCTCCATTCACGTCGACGTCCGGCTGCGACCCGTGTTCAGCCTCCCCATACCCCATATGGGTGATGCCGAATGCCTACCTGGTTGCCTATAGTCCTCTTCGTGACTGGCCCTGCTTGTGGCGTTGATGACGGACGGTTCACGGATGAGTAGCTTCGGTTCATTTTGGTTCGGCGAATTGTCACCTTACGAGACGATTTGCCTGTCGTCTTTCGTGCGCTTTGGCCACCGCGTCACGCTGTTCAGTTACGAGCCCTTGAACGGCGTCCCGGCCGGGGTACGTCAAGCCGATGCGCGCGACATCGTCGGACGAGAATACTTGAACCGTTTCATCACCGACGGCAAACCTAACGTCGCGCACTTTTCAGATTACTTCCGCTATCTGATGCTCTCCCAAACGGAGCTGAGTTGGTGTGACACGGACGTCTTCGTGTTGAGGCCCTTTTCCATCGACCCACGCTCTCATTTTTTCGTTCGCGAAGGCGACCAAGACATCTGCAGCGCGCTGCTCAGAATTCAGAGCGAAGCGCCGCAACTCGCGAAGATCATCGCTAAATGCGAATCCATGTTCGATCGGGACCTGCCCTGGGCGGTCACGCAGGGAATCATCAAACGGACCTATGGATCGAGGTTCAAAGACTTGGCGTCCTCGCTGCGCGCTCCGGCAGACTTCATGCCGATGACATTCACGGATTTTTACAAGGTTCTACTGCCCGAGTATGCGCAGGAGTGTAGTGCTGTTTGTAAGGATTCGAAGACCATACATTTGTACAACAATATTTTCGACAAGATCGGTCTGTACAAAAAGCTGCTGCCGCCTCGGGGATCTTATTTACACCAATTGTTCACCCAGTATGGCGACGCAGATGATTTTATCGGCACCTATCCTGAATCGGTGATGCGCAAATTGATTCATGGCTGGCACATGCGGTTCAGCGCCGAATGCGTAGGGATAGCGACGCTGACGAAACAAGCGGTGCCCGCCTTCGTGAGAACCATGCGGCGCCTCTCCGCCCGCCAATTGTAAGGTTCACGCGAGGGAGGCTGACCCATCGATTACCGATTCGATCGATCGAGCCGCGCCGTCCCGGCTGCCGTCTCGATGTCAGCTCGCGTCGGCATGGCCTGCGCCGCGCCGCGCCGGCCGACTACGATGGATGCCGCGACGTTCGCTTGGACGGCGGCCGCTTCGAGCGATGCGCCCTGATCTAAACAGGCTGCCAGGACGCCGCAAAAACAGTCGCCGGCGCCCACGGTATCGAGCACCGGCACGACCCGACCCGGGATCAGCGATTCGCGGTCCATTCTGACCGTCACCACCACGCACGTATTGCGCCGGCCTATGAGCTGCCGCGCAGCGCCGACGATCTGTGCTGGTTGCTTGGGCAGGGCAATCGCGTGCGCGAAATGAGCGAGCTCCGTTTCGTTCAGTACGACGACGTCGCAGTACCGGAACAGGGCCGCACCCTCCCGTCGCGCCGGAGCACCGTTCAACACTTTCAGACAGCCCGGGGCGTGATGCGCCAACAGAGCC
>CAZZXZ010000143.1:0-8382 GCA_964658135.1 uncultured Acetobacteraceae bacterium
TTCGGCTATGACGTGGCCGATTACACGGACATCGCCTCGATGTTCGGCACCTTGTCGGATTTCGATACGCTGCTCGCGCGTGCGAAGGCGCGCGGCCTTCACATCATTCTCGACTACGTGCCCAACCATACCTCTGCACAGCATCCGTGGTTCATCGCCGCGCGCTCCAGTCGAAGCGATCCCAAACGCGATTGGTATCTCTGGCGCGATCCGGCGGCGGATGGCGGACCGCCCAATAATTGGCTGAGCAATTTCGGCGGCAGCGCGTGGGAGTGGGATGCCGCCACCCAGCAGTATTACTACCATTCGTTTCTCAAGGAGCAGCCCGACCTCAACTGGCGCAATCCCGACGTCGTGGCCGCCATGCACGACGTGCTGCGATTCTGGCTGCGCAAGGGGGTGGCCGGATTTCGTATCGATGTGCTTTGGATGTTGATCAAGGATGACCAGTGGCGCGACAACCCGCCGAATCCCGCCTACCAGCCCGGCATGCCGCGGTTTCAGTCCCAGCTGCCGCTCTACACCACCGACCGACCGGAAATGCCGGACATCGTTGCCGGCCTGCGCGCGGTCGCCGATGAATTCGACCAGCGCGTATTGATCGGTGAAATCTATCTGCCGCTCGAGCGCTTGGTGACCTATTACGGCAAGGATCTGCGCGGCGTGCAGCTACCCTTCAATTTTCAGCTGCTGCAAACGGCTTGGAACGCGCGCAGCATCGCCGACTTGATCGATCGCTACGAGGCGGCGCTGCCCGCCGGCGGCTGGCCAAACTGGGTGCTCGGCAATCACGACAATCCGCGCATCGCCTCGCGGGTGGGTGCGTCCCAAGCGCGGGTGGCGGCCATGATCTTGCTGACCTTGCGCGGAACGCCGACGCTGTACTACGGCGATGAGATCGGCATGCACAATGTGCCCATACCGCCGGACCGGATCCAGGATCCGTTCGAAAAGAATGTGCCCGGTATGGGCCTAGGCCGCGATCCGAGCCGCACGCCCATGCAGTGGGATGGCTCGCGCCATGCGGGCTTTGGCGATCATGAGCCGTGGTTACCCATCGCGGCAGATGCCGACCACGTAAACGTCGCGGTCGAAACCGCGGAGCCAACCTCGATGCTGTCCCTGTATCGACGTCTGCTGGAGCTGCGCAAGCGGCATGCCGCACTCGCGACGGGCGATTATCACGCCGTCCCGGCGAGCGGCGCGGTGCTTGCGTACGTACGCCACACGAGCGCGGACCGATTGCTGATCGTCGCCAATCTCGGCGCGCAGCCGGCCGAGTTTGCATTCGACGCATTGGGCCCGGCACACGCCCCGCTGCTGTCCACCTATCTGGATGATAAAACGCAGCTCACGGGCAGCCATCTTGTTCTGCGGCCGGACGAAGGCGTGATCATTCCGCTCGACCATGCCGCAAGGGAAACAGTCGATGATCAATGATCTTTGGTACAAAAACGCGATCGTGTACTGCCTGTCCGTGGCGACCTTCATGGATGCCAACGGCGACGGCATCGGCGATTTCGCGGGACTCATACGCACGCTCGACTACCTGCACGGTCTGGGCGTCACCGCCATCTGGCTGATGCCCTTTCAAACGTCACCGTGCCGCGACGACGGCTACGACATCGCGGATTATTACAATGTGGACGAGCGCTTTGGTACCTTGGGCGACTTCGTCGAGTTCACCCACGCCGCCAAGCAGCGCGGCATTCGCGTCATCATCGATCTGGTGGTCAACCACACCTCCGACCAGCACACCTGGTTCAAGCAGGCCTGCAAAAGTCCGGACTCGCCCTACCGCGACTGGTATGTCTGGTCGAAAAAGAAGCCGCGCAACGCCGACAAAGGCATGGTGTTTCCCGGAGTGCAAAAGTCCACCTGGACCTTCGAGCCGCGGGCACGCGCCTGGTACTTCCACCGCTTCTTCGATTTCCAGCCGGATCTCAACACGGCGAACCCGCACGTGCAGGCCGAGATTCTCAAGATCATGGGCTTCTGGATTCAACTGGGCGTGTCGGGATTCCGCATGGATGCGGTGCCGTTCGTCATCGCCACCAAGGGTGCCACGGTCGGCAAGCCCGTCGAACAATACGACATGCTGCGCACCTTTCGCGAGTTTCTGCAGTGGCGTGAGGGCGATGCCATCATTCTCGCCGAGGCCAACGTCCTGCCGGACACGGACATGGAGTATTTCGGCAGCGACGGCGGTCGGATGCACATGATGTTCAACTTCGCCGCCAATCAAAATCTCTTTTACGCACTCGCGGCCGCCGACTCGAGGCCGCTACAGAAGGCTCTGCAAGCGACCAAATCCCGCCCCAGTACCGCGCAATGGGGCATGTTTCTACGCAATCACGACGAATTGGATCTGGGCAGGCTGACCAAGCCGCAGCGCGACGCGGTGTTCGCCGCCTTCGGTCCCGAACCAGCGATGCAGATCTACGATCGAGGCATTCGGCGCCGCCTGGCTCCCATGCTCGAGGGTGACCGACGCCGCATCGAACTCGCCTACAGCCTCATGTTCACGCTGCCCGGCACGCCGGTGTTGCGCTACGGCGATGAAATTGCCATGGGCGATGATCTGTCGCTGCCCGAGCGCAACTGCGCCCGCACGCCCATGCAATGGTCCACCGAACCGCAAGCCGGCTTCACCAAGAGCAGCAAACCGGTGCTGCCCGTCATCAGCGACGGACCCTTCGGCTATCCGCACGTCAATGCGGCGCAGCAGCGCCGCGACCCCAACTCCATGCTCAACTGGATGGAGCGCATCATGCGGATGCGCAAGGAGATCCCTGAAGTGGCCTGGGGCAACTTCGCCTTCATCGCCACTCGCGACCCCGCCGTGCTCGCGATTCGCTACGATTGGCGCAACAACTCGGTGCTGTTTCTTCACAACCTCGCGGCCGCCCCGCGTGAAGTGCAATTCGCGGTGGAACTCGACACACCTGATCAAACCCTCGTGAATCTGCTGTCGGATAACCATAGCCGACCCGACGGCAATCGGCATCGAGTCATGCTCGAGGCCTACGGCTATCGGTGGTACCGCATGGGCGGACTCGACTATCTGCTGAAGCGCAGCGATATCGATGTCGAGGTGGGCAAGCGCGGCCGAAACCGCGCGAACACGACGTATTGATTACTTGACCGCTTACTACGCCGACCGGTACACATGACGAGGGCGGCGGTGGCGAACGTCGGAACGTGAGATCTTGTTCGAGGGCAGATGACGATCGCAGTGAACTGCGCCCCGGGGTTGAGTTTGCCGTGTGCGACGGCACGGGGGTGAACATGTTGAGCAGCCTGCCGATTGGCGCCACCCTTGAGCGGGGGAATCTGTTCGAGATCGAGAACATATGAAAGATAACATTGCGGGAAAAATTATCGTCATCACCGGCGCGAGTAGCGGGCTGGGCGAAGCCACCGCGCGTCACATGGTGGCGTCGGGCGCTACCGTCGTGCTCGGTGCGCGGCGGCTCGATCGGCTGCTGGCGCTGGCCGACGATCTGAAGATAGATCGATCGTCCGCGGTGCAAACCGACGTCACCGACCGGGCGCAGGTAAAACGCCTGGTGGACGGCGCGGTCGCGGAGCATGGGCGCATCGACGTGATCCTCAACAACGCCGGCCTCATGCCCCATTCGGCGCTGGAACGGGGCAAGGTGGAGGACTGGGATCGCATGATCGACGTCAATCTCAAGGGCACTTTGTATGGCATCGCCGCGGCGCTACCGCATATGACACGACAAAAGAGCGGACACATCATCAACGTGTCTTCGGTGGCGGGCCACAAGGTGCGTCCCGGCAGTGCGGTGTATGCCGCCACCAAGGCGGCGGTGCGCATGTTGTCCGAGGGCCTGCGCCAGGAGGTCAAGCCGTACAACATCCGCACCACCATCATCTCGCCGGGCGCAGTGGAATCCGAACTCCCCCGGAGCGTTACGGAGGCCGATGTAGCGAAAGGCGTGCAGGAATTCTACGCGGCGCACGCGATTGCGGCCGCAAGCTTCGCGCGCATGGTGGCTTTCGCGATCAGCCAACCGGATGACGTGGACGTGAACGAGATCTTATTCCGTCCGACCTCTCAGGAGCTTTGACGCCGACTCAGATGCGACTGTAGTTCCAGCTCACCATGCGCCCGTCGCGATAGGGCATGACGCCGTGAAACGGACGCGAATCGGCATCGAATACCAGCGGTAAAAACTTACGATCCCCGTCCCACAGGCGCAAGGTATGCACCTCGTCGATGTCGATCCATTCGAGCGTGCCTTCGGGATTTCGCTCGAGCGGCGTGCCGCTGAATCGTGTCACGAGGAACAGAAAAACGAACCACCCTTCACCGTGCGCACCGAATCCTGGCCAATTCATCGTACCCCGCAAACTCATGTGGAGGCAGTCGATGCCGGCCTCCTCGCGGATTTCGCGCCGCATGCCGGCCACGGCATCCTCGTTCGGCTCCAACTTTCCGCCGAGGCCATTGTATTTGCCGATGTGGTGATCGTCGGTCCGGACGTTGCGATGAATCATCAGCACGCGGCGGTGATCTTGAGAGAGCACGTAGCCAAGCGTGGCCAAAATGGGTGTATACGGCATGACGATCCCGCTGTAACTGCAACCAAGTCGTCATGGTAACGTTTTCAACCTGGGCGTGGTTTGGGGTCCGACGTGTCTGTCGAGGGTCAAGTGGGCACCTCGCTGGCATCGTGGCTTGAAGTTCGCTATTGTGAAGCGGTTGCGTCCGCTCTTGTGCCCAAACGACGGCGGTACGAGGTAGAGGCTGCTCTTCAGCGACTTCAGCGCGGTCGGATTCGTCAACCAAAGCGCGGTTCGATTCTCCACCCAATCAAGGATGTTCTCTGTGTTCATCACCATCAATGGTTCTGCCGAGAAGTTGTCGACCGATCCCAGAGTGTCGCTGCTCGACTATCTTCGGGATCACCTACAGCTGCCTGGCACCAAGAAAGGCTGCAACCAGGGGGCCTGTGGCGCTTGCACCGTGCTGGTCGATGGCGAGCGGATTCTTTCCTGTCTCGCTTTGGCGGTCCAATATCAAGGACGAGCGGTGACCACGATAGAGGGCCTTGGAGCCGGCGGGCTTCATCCGTTGCAGCAGGCGTTCATCGAGCACGACGGCTTTCAGTGTGGCTATTGCACGCCCGGGCAAATTTGCTCGGCGATCGGCATGGCGGAGGAGCTCAAGCGCGGCGTGCCAAGCCACGTCACGGGCGATCTGGCGGACGATTCGATCGTTCTCACGCACGATGAGTTGCGCGAACGTATGAGCGGCAATCTGTGCCGCTGCGGCGCTTACAACGGCATCGTGGCCGCGATCACGGAAACCTTTGCTTCGCAGGCGTCGAAGTGACCCCCTTCACCTACCTGCGCGCCGTCGATGCGGCGGATGCGCTCAGCCGGGGCGCGGTGGTGGGCGCCAAGTATCTCGGCGGCGGCACCAACCTGGTCGATCTGATGCGCGAGACCCTCGAGCGTCCCGAGACGCTCATCGACGTGACGGGTCTGTCGAGCAGCATCGAAGAGCGCCAAGACGGCAGCGTGCTGATCGGTGCGGCTGCCCGCAATACGGCCGTCGCCGAGAATCGGGCCGTGCGCACGCGCTATCCCCTGTTGGCCCGAGCGATCCTGGCCGGCGCTTCTGCACAGATTCGAAACATGGCAACGGTGGGCGGGAACATTTTGCAGCGTACCCGCTGTACTTATTTTTATGACGATGAGGGCGCGCGTTGCAACAAACGAGTTCCCGGTCAGGGATGCGATGCACGGGACGGTTTCAACCGGATACACGCGATCCTGGGAGCCTCGCCCGCCTGTGTCGCCACCCACCCCTCGGATATGTGCGTCGCCTTGGCGGCGCTCGGCGCCATCGTGCATCTGCGCAGTGCGCACGGCGCACGGACTCTTCCATTGACCGAGCTGCATCAGCTTCCGGAAGATCATCCCGACATCGACACGGTCCTCGAGCGCGGCGAGCTGATCGAGGCGGTCGAACTTCCGCCGCTGCCGTTTGCAACCCGTTCAACCTATCGCAAAGTCCGCGATCGGGCGAGCTACGCATTCGCCCTGGTTTCCGTTGCCGCCGCCTTGGACATCGAGGGCGGCGTCGTCAAGGAAGTGCGGCTCGCACTCGGGGGTGTTGCGCACAAGCCCTGGCGCGCATTCGCCGCGGAGGCGGCACTGAAGGGCCAACCGGCCACCGAAGCCGCTTTTCGGGCAGCGGCGGAGACGGAGCTGTCTCACGCCACGCCGTTGCGCGATAACGGATTCAAAATCGAATTGAGCAAGCGAGTGATCACGGCGGTGTTGCTGGAACTCGCGGCGGTGAAATCATGAGCGCCATCAAAAACGTCGTCCAGTCCTTGATGAAAAAGGCGGTGGAACTCGCGCCGGACGCGTGGCTGCCCGGCGGCAAACCAGACCCGCTCATCGAGCACCGGCAGGGGCTGATCGGTGCGCCGATCTCACGTCTGGATGGCGAACTCAAGGTCACCGGTGCGGCGCCCTTTGCGGCCGAGATTCCGTTGCCTGGAATGGTCTACGCCGCGCTCGCGTTCAGCACCGTTGCCAAGGGACGGATCCGGACACTCGACACCAGCGCCGCGGAACACGCGCCGGGTGTCGTGCTGGTCATGACGCACAAGAACGCGCCGCGCTTGAAACCGACGCCGATTTTCAATTCCTCTCCCAAGGCCGCCGGACCGAGTGACCTGCCGATTTTGCAAGACGATCGCATTCATTGGAACGGAGAGACCATCGCGGTCGTGCTGGCGGAGACGCAGGAGGAAGCGGATCACGCCAAATCCCTCATTCGCGCGAGCTACGACGTTGAGCCCGGGATGGTCGCTTTCGATGAGGCCAAAGCCCATGCGCGCCTGCCCGACAACGTCCTCGGCGAGCCTGCGACCGTGGAGAAAGGCGACGCCGAAGCGGCGCTGGCCGCCGCTGCGCACAGGGTCGACATCACCTACCGAACTCCTCGTTACAATCACAATGCGATCGAGCCGCACGCGCTGACGCTCCATTGGCATGCCGACGGAAGACTCATCGTGCATGACGCGAGCCAGGCGGTCGTGCCGACCGCGTGGACGCTTGCCCAGGTCTTCGGGATCGAAGAGGACCAGGTTCATGTCTCGTCGCCCTTCGTCGGCGGCGGATTCGGCGGTAAGACGTTCTGGCATCACCATGTTCTCGCGGCGGCGGCGGCCAAGCTGGCCGGCCGTCCTGTCCGACTGGTGCTCTCCCGCGAGGGCGTCTACCGCACCGTCGGCGGTCGCACCACGACCGAGCAACGGGTGGCGATCGGCGCGACCACGGAGGGTCGCTTCGAGGCATTGATCCACAGCGGAACGGCTGCCATGACGGCGCATAATAATTGCCCCGAGCAATTTACGTTTCCGGCCCGGCATTTGTACTCCGCCGGAAGCTTCAAGCTCGTGCAGCAGGTGGCGGACATGGACATGATCGCCAACACCTTCATGCGCGCTCCCGGGGAATCCATCGGGACTTTCGCGTTGGAATGCACGGTGGACGAGCTTGCCGAACGACTCGCGATCGACCCCATCGAATTGCGGCTTCGGAACGAACCGGACAAGGACCCGACCTCGGGCAAACCGTTCTCGTCCCGCCATCTGGTCGAAGCTTACCGTGCCGGTGCGGAGCGCTTCGGCTGGGCCAAGCGCAATGACGAGCCTGGCTCGTTGCGCGAGGGCGAATGGCTGATCGGGATGGGGTGCGCGACGGCCACCTATCCCTACTTCCGCATGCCGGGGGGCGCCGCGCGGATCACGCTCACCCAGGCCGGTAATGCGACCGTGCAAGTCGCGGCACACGAAATGGGCATGGGCACGGCGACCGCGCAGACACAGGTCGCGGCAGAACGGCTCGGCCTGCCCATGCAATGCGTCAAGGTGGACTACGGGAACTCGTCGTTGGCCGGCTCGTTCCTCGCGGGCGGTTCGTCGCAGACCGCTTCCATCGGTGGCGCCGTCATCGCGGCGCATCGGCAGTTGGTGATCGAGCTGCTGAAGCTTGCTCAAAAGGATTCACCGATCCATGGACTCGCCGTCGATGAGGTGGGAGGTTTCGATCGAGGCCTTTGCAAGCTGGATGAGCCTGCGCGATACGAAAGCTATGCGTCCATCCTGCGCCGCGCGAACCGCGCGGCGGTGTCGGTGGAAGCGAGCGCGTCTCCGCCGCTCGAGATGCTGCACTGGTCGATGCATTCCTTTGGAGCGATGTTCGCCGAGGTTCGAGTGAACGCCATCACGGGCGAAACACGCGTCAGCCGTTTCTTAGGATCGTTCGATTGCGGGCGTATCTTGAACGCCAAAACCGCCGCCAGCCAGTTCCGCGGCGGCATCATCATGGGAA
>CAZZXZ010000144.1:0-8299 GCA_964658135.1 uncultured Acetobacteraceae bacterium
TGAACGAAGACATCGGCCTAGCGACGGTGTATCGGGTGTTGACGCAATTCGAGGCCGCCGGCCTCGTGACCCGTCATCATTTCGAGGGCGGCATGGCGGTTTTCGAACTGAACCAGGGCGCACACCACGATCACATCGTCTGTGTCGATTGCGGCAAGGTCGAAGAGTTCATGGACGGTGGGATCGAGGAGCGTCAGCACGCGGTGGCGCAAAGACTGGGTTTCGAGATCAGCGATCATGCGTTGATCCTGTACGGCCATTGCCGCAAGCCGAATTGCCCGAATCAAAAGCGGCCGGGAAAAATGCCCCTCTAGCCCTAGCCCTAGCCCTAGCCTTGGCGCGCGCGGCTTTTTTTAGCGGTTTTGCCGGTCGGCGCCGCCGCGGCCTGCAGCGGCACACCGCGGTTCAGCATGTCGACGGCATGCGCGCGAGCTTGTTCGGTCACGTCGACGCCGCCCAGCATGCGGGCGATCTCGTCCACGCGCTCGCCCGGGTTCAGGGCACTCACGGCCGTCCGGGTGACTTTTCCATCGCTTTGCTTGACCACCTTGAATTGGCTGTGGGCCTGGGCCGCGACCTGGGCTAAATGCGTCACGCACAGCACCTGCGAGCGTTCGCCCAAACCACGAAGCTGGCGGCCGACGATCTCGGCGATGGCGCCGCCAATACCGGCGTCCACCTCGTCGAACACCATGCACAATGACGGTCCGTTGGCCGCGGCCGCCACCTGAACCGCAAGGCTGATGCGCGACAACTCGCCGCCGGACGCGACCTTGCCCAAGCTTTTCAAGGGTTGACCCGGATTGGCACTCACCAAAAAATCGACCAAATCCATGCCATGCGGCCCGAACTCTCCGTCCGCCGGTTCGACGTTCACCGCAAACCGGCCGCCCGACATTCCCAACGTTTGCATCAGAATGCTGATTTGCGACCCCAAGGTCGCCGCGGCATGCGTGCGGGCGGTGGTCAGACGTTGGGCTGCGGTGCGGTACTCGGTACTCAACGCGGCCAGCTGCCGCTCCAGCTCCGCGAGGCTGAGTTCGGCGTTTTCGAGCGCATGCAATTCCTGTTCGGTGCGCAGCAGCTGTGTCGGCAGTTCGAGAACCGGTTGCCGATGCTTGCGGCCCAGCGCTTCGAGGGCGGCGGCGTGACGTTCGATTTCCTCCTGACGCGCCGGATCGATGTCCAAGGCATCGAGATAATGACGCAAGGCATCGGCCGCTTCCTGCGTGAGAATTGCCGCTTCCGTGACGAGTTTTTCGGCGCCCACGAGCTCGGGGTCGGCAGCCGTCACGGTCCGCAGCGCAGCCTGGGCTTTGCCTAGCGACGCGTGCGCGCTGCCCGCGTCGGCGTCGTAGATCGCGGTCAATGCCGTGCGCGCCGCTTGACCCAGGCGGCCTCGCGCGGCGACGCGCCGTTGGTCGCTGAACAGCGCGTCGATCGCCTCGACCGTGGTCACTTCGGCTTTGAGTTCGGTCAATTGGTAACGCAGCAGATCCAGACGCGCTTCGCGGTTTTCGGCAATGCCCTTGAGGGAATCGTATTCGCGGCGGCACGTCCGGTACCGCTGGTAGATGTCGGCCACCGTGACGGCAAGCGTGGGATCGAGATGTTCATCGAGGAGGTCGCGCTGCGCGCCGCGTTGCACCAGGTGCTGAAATTCCTGCTGGCCATGCACTTCGATTAAGAATTCGGCAAACTCGCGTAATTGTTGCAGGGGCACCAGCTGGCCGTTCACATACGCACGCGATCGACCATCGGCACCGATGACCCGGCGCACGACCACCTCGTCGTCGTGCTGGATATCCTGACCGTGCAACCAGGTCTCAGCGGCCGCGGACAGCCCGCCGAAGCTTGCGGCAATTTCCGCCCGCTCGGCACCCTTGCGCACCACATCGCCGGTGGCACGCCCCCCCGAGATGAGCAACAACGCGTCCACCACGATCGATTTTCCGGCGCCGGTCTCGCCGGTCAGCGCGGATAGCCCGGCAGCGAAGGAAAGCTCTGCTTGATCGACGATGACCAGATCGCGTAGTTCGAGATGCGTGAGCATGGTTATTCGCCGGGTCCGAAGCCGCCTCGGCCCCAATGCAGTTTCGAGCGCAACAGCCGGTAGTAATCGTAGCCCGGCGGGTGCAGCAGTGTGATCTGGGCCTCGGCCGCCTCGACGAAGAGCGTGTCGCCCTGGGTCAGATCGCCGATCGCGCTGCCGTCGCAGGTCACCTGCGCGTGGGACCCCAAGCGGTCCGCCATGCGCAGCTGTATCTTGCTGCCGGCGCGAACGACGATCGGACGATCGCTCAGCGTGTGGGGACAGATGGGCGCCAGCACCCACACGTCGAGATCCGGTTCGACGATCGGACCGCCGCACGATAAGGCATACGCGGTCGATCCGGTGGCCGTGGCGATGACCATCCCGTCGCCGGTGTGCGAATTGACGAAACGGCCGTTGATGGATGTTTCAAAGTCCATGGTGCGACCGGTTTCCCATTTGCCGACCACCACGTCGTTCAGGGCGAGCGCCGTCACCGGCTCCGCGCCGCGGCGCTCCAAACGCGCGGCCAGCAACGACCGCCGATCCTCGGAGTAGCGTCCGGCGAGCACGGTGTCGATGTCTTCGAGCATCGACGTCGGACTCACGTCGGTCAAGAAGCCGAGTCGGCCGCGATTGATGCCGAGCAGCGGTACGTCGTGGCCGGCGACCAAGCGCGCGGCGTACAGCAAGGTCCCATCGCCGCCGATGGCGATGATGAGTTCCGCGCGGGTAGCGAATGACTGTTCGGGGCACGCCAGCACGCTACCGGGCGGGAAGGCCAAGCCCACGCTCGGATCCACCAGCGCACACAGTCCGCGCGCATAGAAGTGGT
Organism: uncultured Acetobacteraceae bacterium; assembly: GCA_964658135.1. GTDB lineage: Bacteria > Pseudomonadota > Gammaproteobacteria > Steroidobacterales > Steroidobacteraceae > Bog-1198. The sequence continues at coordinate 2,868 of CAZZXZ010000144.1, forward strand.
TCGCCATGCTCAGCATGCACTCGGCCACCCGCAAATCTTTGGCGTTACCGACGAGCGCGATGGATTTGAATGAATGAGACATAGAACAGAGGTCCTTGTAGCACGCGCGGCCACCTTTCGGTCAAACGTGAAACGTTGCCGTTTGGGTACATTCGGCTAACTTGGAGCGGGTACTGCGCTACGCGGCCGCAAACATGCTATACGAAGCCACTATGACAGAAGGTATGGAAGACGGTCTGAATGAACGGGCCCGGATACTCCTCAAGGCTCTGATCGAAAATTATATTCGAGATGGCCAGCCAGTGGGGTCCCGCACGCTGTCGCGGGATTCGGGCTTGAGCTTGTCATCGGCGACCATCCGCAACGTCATGGCCGATCTGGAAGACCTGGGATTCGTCGCCTCGCCGCATACCTCGGCGGGACGCGTACCCACCGACAAAGGCTACCGTTTTTTCGTAGATACGTTGTTGAAACTCAAACCGCTGCGTCATGAGGAGGTCGAGGACATCGAACGGCGCCTGGGCGTCGATGCCTCGAGCGGCAAATCCCTGGTGCAAACCGTCTCCCAGATGCTCTCGAGCGTCAGCCGCATGGCGGGACTGGTGACGTTGCCGAATCCGAATTATGTCGCGCTGTCGCACATCGAATTCGTTGCGCTGTCGGAGAACCGGGCGCTGGCCGTCATGGTGATGGACAACCGCGAGGTGCAGAACCGGGTGGTGCAATTGGGCCGCAAGTACTCGACGGAGGAGTTGCGGCGCGCGGCCAACTACCTGAACGAGTCCTTCGCCGGCCGTTCGCTACCGGACGTGCGGGCTCAGCTCTTACGGCAGCTGCAGGAGACCCGGCAGCACATGAACCAGCTGATGCTGGACGCCATCCAAGTGGCGCAAAAGGTGTTCGACACCGAAACCGAGGAGCGGGTCGAATACGTCATTGCGGGCGAGACCAATCTGATGGGGTTCGCCGAGCTGTCCAACGTCGACCGTCTGCGGCGTCTGTTCGAGGCTTTCAACGAGAAGCACGACATCTTGAAGTTGCTGGACGGGTGTTTGCGCGCGGACGGCATACAGATCTTCATCGGCCAGGAATCCGGTTACCGGATCTTGGACGACATCAGCGTGGTCACGGCCCCGTACATGTTGGATAACAAGGTGATCGGGGTTCTCGGTATCATCGGGCCCACGCGCATGGCCTACGAACGGGTCATCCCCATCGTCGACGTCACGGCGAAACTCCTCGGTTCAGCCTTGAACGCGCGCAAATAGCCCCCACTTCGACGGCTTCGAGCGGTAATCCCCAGCCGCCGTTTTTTGTGAGGGTATAGCACACGTGAACGACATGACTCAGGGCTCGGGCGAGGGTCCAGAGACGAATGCGGTCGGGCCGGCCAGCGCCGCAGCCGATGCCTTGGCTGCCGCCGAGGCCAAGGCGCAGGATAACTGGAATAGTTACCTGCGTTCGGTGGCGGAACTCGAGAACTATCGTAAGCGGACCGAACGGGAGATCGATAACGCCCGTAAGTTCGCCGTCGAACGATTTGCCCAGGAATTGGTGACGGTGGGCGATGCCCTGGAGGCAGGCATCAGTGCCGGCGGAGCCACGCCGGGGCCTGCACTGCTCGAGGGCGCCCAGGCCACTTTGCGTCAATTGCACCGCGCCTTCGAGAAGGCCGGCATCAAGCTCATCGATCCGGCGGGTCAGCCGTTCGACCCGGCATGGCACGAGGCCATGGTGGCGCAGGAAAGCCGCGACAAGCCTGCCAACACGGTATTGACGGTCATTCAGAAAGGCTATTCGTTGAATGGCCGCCTGCTGCGTCCCGCGCGGGTCATCGTCAGTAAATCCCCGGGCGATGCCAATTGAAATCGACGGGGACGTCCCCCAATTAGCGGACATAGAACTGGAATTTTTAGAGGATTTTCATTATGGGTAAAATGATTGGAATCGATCTTGGCACGACGAATTCCTGCGTTGCGATCATGGAAGGCGGTAAGCCCAAGGTCATCGAGAACAGCGAAGGGGATCGGACGACTCCGTCGATCGTCGCTTTCACGAAGGATGGCGAGGTGTTGGTGGGTCAGTCCGCCAAGCGTCAGGCAGTCACCAACCCGGGTAACACCGTCGCTGCGGTCAAACGTCTGATCGGGCGGAAGTTTACCGACGAAGTCGTCAAGAAAGACGTCAGCATGGTCTCCTACAAGGTGGTCAAAGCCGATAACGGCGACGCCTGGGTCGAGGCGCAGGGCAAAAAGATGGCGCCTCCCGAGGTGTCGGCCCGCGTACTCATGAAAATGAAAAAGACCGCCGAGGATTACCTGGGCGAGCCGGTGACGGAAGCCGTCATCACGGTGCCCGCTTATTTCAACGACTCGCAGCGTCAGGCCACCAAGGACGCCGGGCGGATCGCGGGTCTGAACGTCAAGCGCATCATCAACGAGCCGACCGCGGCCGCGCTCGCCTACGGTCTCGACAAGGACGGCGGCGATCGCAAGATCGCGGTATACGACCTGGGTGGCGGCACGTTCGACGTATCGGTGATCGAGATTGCCGAAGTCGACGGCGAACGGCAGTTCGAAGTGTTGTCGACCAACGGCGATACATTTTTGGGCGGCGAAGATTTCGATCTGCGCGTCATCAACTATTTGGCCGATGAGTTCAAGAAGGAAAGCGGCATCGACGTGCGCAAGGATCCACTGGCCATGCAGCGCCTGCGCGAGGCGGCCGAGAAGGCGAAAATCGAGCTGTCGTCGAGCCAGCAGACCGAGGTCAATCTGCCCTACATCACTGCCGATGCGGCGGGTCCGAAGCACCTGAACATGAAACTGACCCGCGCCAAGCTCGAATCCCTGGTCGAGGATTTGGTGCAGAAAACCATGGAGCCGTGCCGTACCGCCTTGAAGGATGCCGGCCTGTCGTTCAAGGACGTCGGCGAGGTCATTTTGGTCGGCGGTCAGACCCGCATGCCGTTGGTACAGAAGGCCGTCAAGGACTTGTTCGGCAAGGAGCCGCGCAAGGACGTCAACCCCGATGAGGCCGTAGCCGTGGGTGCCGCGATCCAGGGCGGCGTCTTGTCGGGCGACGTAAAGGACGTGCTGCTGCTCGACGTGACTCCGTTGTCGTTGGGGATCGAGACCTTGGGTGGCATCATGACCAAGGTTATCGAGAAGAACACCACCATTCCGACCAAGGCGGCGCAGACGTTTTCGACCGCGGACGACAACCAGACCGGCGTGACCATTCACGTTCTGCAGGGCGAGCGCGATCGATCCACCGACAATAAGTCGTTGGGGCGTTTCGATCTCACCGACATTCCGCCCGCCCCGCGCGGCATGCCGCAGATCGAAGTGGCCTTCGACATCGATGCCAACGGCATTTTGAACGTGTCGGCGAAGGACGTTAAGACAGGCAAGGAACAGCGCATCGTCATCAAGGCGTCGAGCGGTTTGTCGGAGGGCGAGATCAAACGCATGGTCGGCGATGCCGAAACGCATGCCGAGGAAGACAAGAAATTCCGCGAATTGGTCGCTGCGCGCAACAAGGCGGACGCCACCGTGCATTCCGTCGAGAAGGCCGTCAAAGACGTCGGCGATAAGGTGTCCGACGACGAGAAGAAGGCCGCCGGTGAAGCGATTCAGTCGGTCAAGAGCGCGATGAGCGGTGACGATCGGGAGGAAATCGAGCGCAAGACTCAGGCATTGGAACAGGCATCCACGGCAATCCTGCAGAAGATGTACGAGCAGTCGGCGGGCAGCCCACCGGACGGCGGGTCGAGCGGCGGTGCCGCAGGCGGTGCGGAGTCCAAGAAGGACGACGTGCTCGATGCGGAATTCGAAGAGGTCAAGGAAAGCGACCGCAAGAAGGCCTGAGGTCGGCCAGGCCGACGTTGAGGTCTTGTGAATGAACCGCCGTCACGGATCAGTGCCGGCGGTTTGTTTTTGTCGGGTGTCCACGTTTTTGTCGGGTGTTTATAGGGTGTGCGATGGCCAAACAGGATTACTACAAGCTCCTCGACCTACCGAAAACGGCGACGGCTGACGAGATCAAGAAGGCGTATCGGCGTTTGGCGATGAAGTATCATCCCGACCGCAATCCGGACGATCCGGCGGCCGAGCATAAGTTCAAGGAGTGCAAGGAGGCGTACGAAGTCCTCGCCGATACGCAGAAGCGCGCGGTGTACGACCAGTTCGGGCACGCCGGACTCGAGGGCGGTCGCGGCGGTGGCGGCTTCAGCGCCGGCGAAGCGTTCGGCGATATTTTCGCCGGCGGCCAGCGTGGCGGCCGCAATCAAGTGTTTCGGGGCGCCGACCTGCGCTATGAATTGGAACTGGACTTGGAACAGGCCGTGTTCGGCACCGATACCGAAATTCAAATTCCGTCGCTGGCCGAGTGTAAAACCTGCAAGGGATCGGGCGCCGCCAAGGGCACCACGCCGAAGACCTGCGATACCTGCAACGGCCAGGGTCAGGTCCGCGTCCAGCAGTCGATCTTCACGATTCAACAGCCCTGTCCCCGCTGCAAGGGGCGCGGCAAGATCATCAGCAATCCGTGCGATACCTGTTTCGGGCAGGGACGCGTGCGCCAGGAGAAGACCCTGCCGGTGGCCGTCCCGGCAGGCGTCGATACCGGCGATCGAATTCGCCTGAACGGCGAGGGCGAAGCCGGCCGCAACGGTGGGCCCGCAGGCGATCTATACGTCGAGATCAAGGTCCGCGAACACGCGATTTTCGAACGCGAGGGCAGCCACTTGTCGTGCGAGGTGCCGATCAGCTTCACCACCGCCGCGCTCGGCGGCGCAGTGGAGGTGCCGACTCTGAATGGCGAGGTGGTGCTCAAAATTCCGACCGAGACGCAGTCCGGACGCGTATTTCGAGTCCGCGAAAAGGGCGTCAAGCCGGTGCGGGGCGGTGCGGCGGGCGACTTGTTCTGCCGCGTGGTCATCGAAACGCCGGTGAGTTTGAGCAGCGAACAGAAGGAACTGCTCAAGAAATTCGAAGCCTCGCTGCAAGAAGGGGCCGGTGCGCACAAGCCCCGCGAGCAGACGTTTTTCGACGGCGTCAAAAAGTTCTTCACCGGCGCGGCGGAGTAGGACCGTCGACGCGCGCGGTTTGGCGGTGTTCGGTATCACGGGTCGCATGGGCCAGTCGCTGGTGCGCTGTCTGGCCGCACCTGCGGCGGCAGGGACATTCACCTCCAGATTACGGCTGTCGGGCGCGCTGGCCGGTCCCGACAGCGGTCGGCTCGGCAGCGACGCGGCACTGGAGGGAAAACCCACCGGCATTCAGATCACCGCGGATTTCGCGGTGGGCTTGCGCGGCGCGGCGGTGGCGGCGGATTTCAGCCGGGCGCAATTCGTCCTCGCGCATGTGGAGGCCTGCGTGGCAGCCGGGGTGCCGTTGTTGGTCGGTACCACGGGATTGGATGCTGGGACG
>CAZZXZ010000145.1:0-8032 GCA_964658135.1 uncultured Acetobacteraceae bacterium
CGACTTGGCCCGGCTCGAGCCGGCGGCCGGGGTACAGCTGCAACATCACGGAAGCGGTCGCCTTGCGCGCATCCCTGAGAAACACCGAGGCCTTCGGCAGCGCCAGATGCACGCGCGCACTCTGCACCCCCTGGACTTTGATGATGGTACGCGCCAGTTCGGTCTCGAGCACCGATTGGTAACGCGCGGTCTCCATCATGGAACTGGTGCCGAGCGCGGATTCTTTCTGGATCATCTCGATGCCCATCGAATCGCTCTGCGGCAGGCCCTGGCTGGCCAGACGAATGCGCGCCTCCTGCACCTTGGTCTCAGGCACGGATACCGCACCTGAAGGACTCAATTTGTATTCGATGCCGGCTGCGGTGAGCGCGTCCATGACCTGTCCGCTCTCGCGTTCGGATAGTTGCCCGTACAACACGCTGTAATTTTGACCCTGCGACCAAAGCACCAGCCAGATGGCGGCGGCAATGGCGGCCGCCACACCGGCGAGCAAGCCGACTTGTTTGACGCCGGGTATGTCGAGCAGGCCGCGCTGTGGGGCCGCGGTCGCGGTGGAGATGATATCAGCCATACGTTAACCTCTAAACCGACATGTTCATGACTTGGGTGTACGCATCGAGAAGCTTGTTGCGTACCTCCGTCATGGCGCGAAAAGCCAATCCCGCCTTTTGCACTTCGAGCATGACCTTGGTCAGATCGACGCTCTTGTCGCCGGCCTCGTAGGCCGTGGACATCGCGTTTGCCTGGTTCTGCATGGTCGAGACCTGATCCACCGAGTTCTTCAGCAGATTGGCGAAGTCGGAGGGTTGCGTCGTCGCTGCCGAGACGTCGGTGGACACGCCGGCTGCACGGGCCTGCAGCGCGCGCATCTCGGAAAGGACTTGTTGAATTTGCATGCTGCTCATCGGTTAGGCCGTCATCACGTGCGATTCATTGAGACGCGGTACGCTGACCCCGGCGGCCTTCAACTGCTGCAGCTTGTGGCGCAGGGTGCGTGCACTGATCCCCAATCGCTCGGCGGCGAGTTTGCGGCTTCCGCCGGTGGCGGCCAACGTCGCAAAAATGAGTTCGCGCTCGCGTTCTTTGAGGTCGTGGTCCAAGCCCGCCTCGTCGGCGCTGGAGGCTGAGTGCGAAGGCATCGCGGCAATCGGGGCAATCGGGGCCGGTGTCGAGGTCCGCCGCATGAATTTGCCCGCCGGCTGCCAGCCACGCGGCGCGCTGCACGATGTTGGTCAGCTCGCGCGCATTACCGGGCCAATCGTAGGTCAGCAGCTTATGCTCGGCATCCGGCGACAACGCCAGGGATACCTGACCGCCCCGCATACAGCCTTGAATCGCACGCCGCGCCAGCGGCAAAATATCGCCGCGCCGCTCGCGCAACGCCGGCAGCCGCAGCGACATCACGTTCAACCGATAGTACAAGTCCGCGCGGAAACGCCCGGCCCGCACCTCGTCGGGTAGGTCCCGGTTGGACGTCGCGATGAGGCGCACATCGAGGCTGATGGTACGCGTGCTGCCCAGACGTTCCACTTCGCGCTCTTGCAGCACCCGCAAGATCTTGGCCTGCAGTCCCAGATCCATTTCTGAGATTTCATCGAGCAGCAAGGTGCCGCCCTGCGCCTGCTCGAATTTACCGGCATGCGCGGCAGCCGCGCCGGTGAAGGCGCCTTTCTCGTAGCCGAACAACGTCGCCTCCAACATATTCTCCGGGATCGCCGCGCAGTTGATGGCCACGAACGGCTGCACGGAGCGCGCCGAGTTGTCGCGCACGAAGCGCGAATAAACCTCTTTACCCGTCCCGCTTTCGCCGGTGATGAGTACCGTGGCCTCGGTGGCGGCCATCTTGCGCGCGAGCATCAGGATGCGCTTCGACTCAGGGTCCACTGCCACCATCTCGGTCGGCAGCGCGCGCGCCGCGAGTTGCCGCTGCGCCATGTCGATCAACGCCTGGGCGTCGAACGGCTTGACGATGTAATCCGTGGCGCCTTCGCGCATGGCCGAGACCGCCTGCGCCACCGTGCCGTAGGCCGTCATGAGCACCACGGGCAGATCCGGTCGCAGACGCTTGATCGACGTGAGCAGTTGGTAACCGTTCAGTCCGGGCATCTGGACATCGGAAATCACCAACGCGATCTCGCGAGTTTCCAACACCTGCAGCGCTTCGCTCGCATCGCACGCCGTGATCGCGGCAAGACCGGCGGCCTGCAGCGTGTCGAACAACGCTTCGCGCAGCGCAGCGTCGTCTTCGACCACCAGCACCGCTTCATTCGGAATGTTCATTGAGTATCCTCGGCGGGTAAGTCGATGATGAAAATGGCGCCTGGGCCGGTCTCTGCCAAACGTACGCTGCCGTGATGCGCCTCGATCACGGATTTGACGATGGATAAACCGATGCCGTTGCCCTGCGTGCGGGTCGTGAAAAACGGTTCGAAGATGCGCTCGCGGATGTGGGCAGGCACGCCGGGGCCGTTGTCGCTGACCACGATCTGCGCCCGCCCGTCGGCGCCGCGGCGGGCGAGCAATTCAAGATCCAGATCGGCGCGCGCGGCCTGCAACGCGTTGTTCGCCAGATTGAGCACCGCAGACACCAGCGACGGCGCATTGGCGCGCACTGTTAAGTTTGGCGCTTGCGTGCTGATGGTCAAACGCACACCCTTGCGCAGCGCCGGCCGCAGCCACTGCGCCACCTGCTCGAGCAGCGCACTCACGCTGACGATCTCCCGGGTGGCGCCGCCATGCGCGAAGGCGAGCATGTCGTTCACGAGACGATCGAGTTGCTTCAAGCTGCCGACCGTTTTCTCACCGCAACGATTCAGATCCGCCAGCGTGCGACCGGGCAGCGTCATTTGCGAGGCATAGAGCAGTGCGGTGGCCAATGGCGTGCGAATTTGATGCGCGAGCCCGGCCGCGAGTTCACCCATGGTCAACAACCGTTGTTGGCGGGTCAGAAACACCTGCATCAAGTGCGACTCGGTGATGTCGGTGAGCAAGACGACCTCGCCGCCCAGACCCAACTCGCGGCGCGAGAGATTGACGAATCGTCCGGTACGCAGTTCCGTATGTTCGGGAGATGCGCCTGCATCGTGCGAGGCTCGCGCCATGACGACATTGAAATCGAGACCCACCAACGGGTCGCCCAGCAGCTGCGAGGCCGCAGGATTGATCTCGAGGATGACGCCGTGGCAATCCAACACCACGACGCCGCCGGGCAAGCCCTTGAGCAGCGCCGCCAAGCGTGCCGCAAGATGCGCCTTGCCGGCATTTGCTTCGTGCAGTTCACCGCGTAATTGCGCGACCTGCCCGCGCAGGGCGTCGAACGCGCCGGACAGTTGTTCGGATACCGAACCGAAGGCGAGAAAGGCCGCCGTTAGTTCGCTGCGTTGAATATCGAGGGAGTCCAGAGTGGTGGCTGACATACTCCGGAGATTTAGCAACTTCCGTGCCTGGGAAGTTTTTATTCAACGAATCAATCGGTTAACGAAAAGAAAAGCCGGCGAGTCCACACCGGCGTCAATTATTTGTCAGGCACTCAAGCGATATTTACGCAGCTTCTCGACGAGCGTCGTGCGGCGGATGTTGAGCAGACGGGCAGCCTCCGCCACGGTGCCGTCGGCCTCCTCGAGTGCGCGCCGGATGAGGCCTATCTCGATGCTCGACAGATGATCTTTGAGGTCGATACCGCCGCTCGGCAGTTCGGCTTCCAGCAGCTCGGACACCTGCACGGCATCGAGCGCGACCGCCTCCGAGGATTCGGCGCACGGCAATTCGGCGGTCGGCAGCTCGGGCGCCATCGCCATGAGCGACGGGGCGATCTGCATGCCGCTGCCGGCCCAGCCCGCGGTGCCGCGATTGCGATACCGTTCGGGTAAATCGTCGGCACCGACGCTTTGTTCCGGGAACAGGATGGCCAACCGCTCGAGCAGGTTCGACAGTTCGCGGACGTTGCCGGGCCACGGATTGCGGGCCAAACAATTCATGGCGTCCTTGTCCAATTTGACGCGTCGGCCGGAGATCTGTGCTTGCCGCTGTACCAGGTGCTCGATCAACACCGGCAGATCCTCGAGCCGCTCGCGCAGCGGCGGCATCTGCACGGGGAACACGTTCAATCGATAGAAAAGGTCTTCGCGAAAGCGGCCGTCGCCGATCGCCTGATCGAGATCGCGATGGGTCGCCGCGATGATGCGCACGTTGCAGGTGATGGTGCGGTTGCTGCCGACGCGTTCGAAGCTGCGCTCCTGCAGCACGCGCAATAACTTCACCTGCATCTGCAGCGACATGTCGCCGATTTCGTCCAAAAACAAGGTGCCGCCCTCGGCAAATTCGAAGCGACCCAGCCGGGTCGATAGAGCGCCGGTGAAGGCGCCCTTTTCGTGGCCGAACAATTCGCTTTCCAGCAGATCGGCCGGTATGGCACCGCAATTGACGGGCACGAAGGGATGCCCGGCTCGACCGGACAACTCGTGCACATGGCGCGCTACCATTTCTTTGCCGGTCCCGGATTCGCCGAGAATCAGCACGTTGGTATCGAAAGGTGCAACCTGTTCGATCAACCGATGCACGTCGCGCATGGCGCGTGATGTTCCGCTCGGCCGAAAACGATGTGCACCGGGTTGGGTCGGATGACCGTTGCGCACTTTTTGCGCTTGATCCAGCACCGCCGAGAGACGGCGATGCTTGACGGGAAAATCGAGATGAAACCAGGCGAGATCGCCGCTGCTCGCCGCGATTTTCGGCAGACCGTCTTCGCTCAAATAAATGAGCGGTAAAGGCAACTCCATGCTGCGCACGTGCGCCACGAGTTCCGGACCATAAGCATCCACCGTCTCTTTGCCGACGATGGCCGCCAGCCAATCGTGTGGCTTGTTCAAATTGAAGCGTCGAAATTCCGTTAAATCGCGAAAGTGAATGGGTTCCAAATCCAAAAACCGCAACAACGCCTCCAAGGCTCGCGCTTGCGAATCTGAGGGCTCGATCACAATGACTTTCGGTTCATGCACGGATACCGGCTCCTTCATTTGATAAAAGTGTGACGGCCATCACAGATCTCGTGTTTTAACTTAATAATAGTTGCTAACTCTTTGAGATTGTTAAGTCAAAATCACTTCGGAGAGGAATACTAACTGATCGCGCCGAGAGCCAAGGAGATGGTAAAACCCCGTAAAATCTGTAGGGAAAACCCTTAGTATTGGCGGCAGTGTCGCTTACGAACGTGTCGCGGATGCCGAGCGTGAACCGGCAACGAGGCGTCGATGGTGTCGAAAAATCAATTTCTCGATGAGATCCACGACCGCCTCGCTCAATCCTGAGAACTGCATCTGCGCGGCAGCTGATTTTGTCTGCGCCACACGGCCGATGACGGTCGCCGGAAGCCGCAGCGGTTGCGGCAGGGTTGTATTGATATAAAGGTCGAGGACCCCCGTGCTGCCCAGTGCCGGCGCGTCATCGCCGATCCATTCCATGCCGGTCGAGGACAGCCTGATGTGCCGCGGTGCCGGGAGCGCGCGATTGATCCGCGCCAGCTCGGATGTCATGCGCAGCAACACGTTAAGCTTGAATTCCAGACGCTGCAGCTCGTGCAGCAGCGCCGGCGACTCATCTTTCAGCGCTTCATGCACCCGAACCTCGTCCAGGGAGGACTCGGCGCCCAGCAGCTGCTGGTTGTCGGAATTCATCCGCCCCAGCACGACATCCTCGGGCAACCGTCCCGGCGCCCATTCGAGCGGCAGAAAATCCTCGAATATCAGGCCATCGCCGAGAAACGACTCAGGCATGACTCGCCTCGTAGAGAAATAAATGTCAGCTCAAACGATGCCGCCCCGCCGCGTAGTACGCACGCACGGCACGTTTACCCACCGACAACATATCCATATCGCGAGCCTTGCAGCGTCGACGGTGTTCCAGAAATCCGATCGCCTGGTCGTTCAGCCGGGAAATCTCCATCAACAACGAGCGATCCTTATCGCTCAGCCCCTGCGCCGCCCGCCGTGCGGACTTTAACAGCTGCAGCCGCTCAGCGTCGAGGCGTTGCGTCGTAGTGACATCGCCCGAATCGGCGATGTCGACGAGCTGGCGGGAGAGTTCGGCTGCGCGCCGCAGCACCTCCGTGACCTCGCCTCGATTCATTGCATGCTCTTGATGACGATCTGGTCCCAGCCGCTCTTGATCTGTTGCACGAGGCTCGTGACCTCGGCGACGATCTGGGGGTCGTTTTGTGAATTGGCCGTGGTCAAGCGGCCCATCATGTACAAATATAAGTTGTGCAGGTTGCCGGCGATCTCGCCGCCCTTGTCCATGTTGAGCGTGGCGTCGAGCTGACCGATCAGCCGCAACGCCTTGCCCATGGCCTTGCCCTTGGTCACCACATCGCGCAAGGGTAAATTTCCCTTGATACGCTGCATGCAACCTTGCGCGGTCGCCAAGTTCGACAAAATGTGCTCGAACATCACCTGGACCAAACGGGTCGGACTCGCATCCGCGATCTGCCCGTGGCTGCGCACGGCGCCATAGTGCGCCGCCGCCCGATTTTGCATATACGTCATGGTCTCGCTACTTTTATGTGCTGGTGGTGCCGCTGCTCAGGCTGCTGGTCGACGAGCTGCTGGAGGAGGAGCTCGAGCTCGGATTGAATTCGGCCGTCAGGTAGGTCTGGGTCTCTTTCAGCGCGGCCACGGCCGCATCCATGGCGTTGTACTGCGTGGTGAGCGTCGCCGAATACGTCGCCAACTCAGCATTCAATGCCGTCTGTTGTGTCGACACGTTGGTGAGGCCGGTCTGTAGGCCTTGATTCACCGTGCTCAACACACCGCCGGATTGTGTGTATTGAGTCACCAGGGTATCGATCTGAGTCGCGATGCCATTGGTGCCGCCGAGCAGGTTGCCGACTGCCGCGAGGTTGCTCGTCAACGCGTTGGTCAACGTGGTCGCGTTGGTGTCGTAGGTACCGCCGGTATTCGCGGTAATGCCCAGATTGGCCAACGACGAGATCCCGCTCGACGCACTGGTGCTCGATGAACTGACCGTGTCGAGAATGTTTTCCAGTCGGTTCTGGAAGGACTGCAAGGTGGCGTTGCCCTGCAGAGCACCGGCGGTTTGGGTGGTCGCGTTGTAGCCCGTCAAGGTCTGGATGCTCGAGAGGGTGGCGCTCAGCGCGGTGACGAAGGCCGTGATCGAGGTCTGCGCGGCGGTGGTATCCGCCGTCACCGACAAGGTCGTCGAAGCTCCCGCGGCGGAGGCGCCCACCAAATTCAGCGTCACCCCGGAGATGGCGCCGGACACCACGTTGCTCGCGCTGGTTGCCGCGTAACCATTGATCGTGAAATTGGCATCTTGGGCGGCAGTCGTCTGCGTCAACGCCGTGTCGTTGTTCGCGGGATCGTAGACCAGTGCGGACAGGCCGCCGTTGCCGCCGGACGCGGTGACCGTGATGCCGTTAGCGGCGCCGGTACTGGTGCCGGACAGCACCAGCCGGGAACCGCTGCTGGTGGTCAGCACGCTCGCCGAGACTCCGGGGTTGTTGGTCGCCGCATTGATGGCGCTGGCGATGCCGGCCAGCGTGTCGTCGCTCGAGTCGATGGTGATCGAGGCCGAGGAGCCGCCGACCGCCAGCGTCAGCGTGCCGGTTCCCACCACGGACGTGGAACTCGCGACGGGCTGCGAGTTGAGGGTGGCGCCGGTGGCAACGTTTTGCACGACGAGCGAATACTGACCGGCGACGGCGTCGGAGGACGCGGTGGCGGTGGCAACGGTCTTATCGGCCACCGTGGCATCGAAGCCCGCCAGCGAACTCGGCGTCTCGATCGCGGCCAGGGTCTGCTGCAGGGTATCGAGCGCGTTGGTGAAGGTACCGAAACCCGACACCTGGGATTCCAGAGAGGACTCTTGAGTGTTGATTTGATTCTGTTCGGCCGCGCCGTACGACGTGGTCAGCGACGAGACGATGGCGCTGATGTCGAGTCCGGAGCCGATGCCGGTCGACGTGATGGCAGAGCCGCTGCTCGACCCTGAACTCGCCGTGCTCGCCGTGCTCGCCGCC
>CAZZXZ010000146.1:0-4417 GCA_964658135.1 uncultured Acetobacteraceae bacterium
CGGAGAAGGTGATCGGTGAAATCGCAGCCGCACGGAAGATCGTCCGTGTGCGGGCGTATGGCTTCACGCATCCCGGAATCGCGCAGGCGTTGGCGGACGCCGAGGCGCGCGGCGTCGACGTCGAGGCCATCTTGGATAAATCCAACCTGACCGCGAGATCCAGCGAAGCCGGCCTCATCGCACGTGCCGGCGTGAAGACCTTCATCGACTCACGGCATCCGATAGCGCACGACAAGGTGATCGTCATCGATGGATCGGAAGTGGTCACGGGCTCGTTCAATTTCACCCGCGCCGCGGATGAGAAGAATTCGGAAAATTTGCTCATCGTCAGGTCACGCGCGCTGGCGGAGCAGTATCTAGACGATTGGCGCAGCCACCAGGCGCACAGCACGCTGTTGAAGTCGCCGGACGGTGGCGCCGATTAGCGCCGATACCCTCGCCGTTGCGTTCACCGCGGCGCTTGCCACGACAGCCGAAAATGCGGCCTCAAGTGTTACCATCGCGCATTGTCCAAACCATTGGAACGAGGGGGGTTGATCGTGTTCAGTCATATCATGCTCGGAGCGAGCGACGTGGCCGCATCGAAAAAATTCTACGATGCGACACTCGCTGCCTTCGGGATCGCGGCTGGTGTCATGGATAAAAAGGGCCGGGCCGTCTACAGGACGCCGGCGGGGACTCTCATGCTGAGTTCGCCGATCGACGGAAAACCCGCCACCGGGGCCAACGGGGGCACCGTTGGATTCGCGGCCGAGTCGCCCGCGGCGGTCGATGCATGGCACGAGGCGGGCCTCGCCAATGGCGGCACGAACTGCGAGGATCCGCCGGGTGTGCGGAAAGGCGGCAACGGCCCCTTGTATCTCGCCTATCTTCGCGACCCGTCCGGCAACAAGCTCTGCGCGTTGCATTCGCTGCCCAAATCGTAATGTTCCGGCCGCATCGGCCGGCCGGCGTGGCTCAGGCCAGTCGCACGCGGCGCAACAATTGGCCGAATCGGGCATCCGTGCGCAACCCATCGAGCCGCGGGTCGACGTTGATGTACGTCACCCAGCCCGACTTCTCCTGATGCGCCTTGATCAGGTATTGCATGGCCTGATCCGCCCATCCCAATCCCGCACACACCAGCGCGATGTCGTAGGACGGCACGAAGCCGCGGCCGGCCCGTGACGTCAGTTCCTCGAAGATAGCACGTGCTTCGGCGGTTTTCCCGACACTTCCGTACAAATGACCCAGCGCAGCGCTCGCGAAGGTGACTTCCCCTGACATTCTGGCTGCGATCTGCAATTCCTCCAGGGCCCGGCCGATCTGACCCTGTTGCTGGTAGGCCAGACCGAAAAACCAGGCGGGCCAGAACGAGTTCGGATGCAGCTCGCTGGTTTTCCAACATTGCTCGATGGCATGGTCGTATTGATGTGCGAACAGATAATGCCACGCCATGTGAACGTTGATGACCAGGTCGAGCGGATCGAGTTCCAGGCAGCGTCTGCTCTCGGTCAGCGATTCGTCGACACGCCCGACGGCCATCAGATAATGGGAATACCAATGATGGCAAACCGCGTAGTTGGGGTTCAATTCCAGGGCGCGCTCGAATTGTCTCTCGGCGGTGGGCCAATCCCAGTCATGGTGCGTCGTCCGGTACGCCAGGGTTGCGTGGGCATCGGCCAGCCGGTTGTTGAGCGATAGGGCCTTGTCGGCAGCCGTCCGAGCCTTCTTCATGGCCTCGATGGGGGGCAGGGTTCCATTCTCCCAGGAGCCCAATGTGACGTAGCAGTCGGCGAGACCCGCGTGCGCGCGGGCCGAGCCCGGCTCCTTTTCGATGGCACGCTCGAAATATTCGATGGCCTTGCCGATCCCCTGGGGGCGTTGCGCCCAATAGAATCGCCCCTTCAGATACAGATTGTAGGACTCGAGATTCTCACGCTTGTGGAGTTTCACCAGCGCCCGATTCGTGAGGAACAGCTCCACCCGCAACTGTCTCACGATGGCAACGCTGATCTCGTCCTGAATGTCGAACACGTCCGTCATCCGACGGTCGAAGCGCTGGGACCAGAATTGAAAGCCGTTCTCGGTGTCGATGAGCTGCGCCGTGACGCGCAGGCGATCGCCGACCTTCTGCACGCTGCCGGCGATCACCGTATCGACGTGAAGGCGCCGGCCGATCTCCCTGACGTCGGCATCCTTTTCCTTGAAAGCAAAGGCGGACGCCCGTGCCACCACGAACAACTCCTTGATCTGCGTCAATGCGTTGATGAGTTGTTCCGCCACGCCCTCGCAAAGATATTCATGATCGACGAACGTGCCGATGCTCACGAAGGGCAGCACCGCCAGCGACGGGACGACCCGTCCGCCCCGCTTCTCGGCGCCAAAGTGAACATCGGTCCTTTGCGGCTTCGCCTGTTGGGCGAGGTGCAGCAGTCTCTCCCGGGCAATCGGTTCGTTCTTCAAGTGCAGCACCGGCAGGAACCGGGCCTGGACGGCCGCCACGTTCGGCAGCCGTACGTTGTGCTCCAGGCGGCTGATCTGCGCGTCGCTGTAGCCGACGGCGATCGAGAGGCCGGTCTGGGTCAGCCCCGCACGGCGCCGCAGGTAACGAAGCAGCTCCCCGAACGTCGTCAGCCGTTCGAGGATCTCACCGGGAATCGGGTGCATCCATGTCCCTCGCATCCTGAGTGTTTTTATCGTTCGGGCCGAGCGGCCGACGCTATTTTTGCGGGTTGGAGAATTCTTGGCAAGAAATGTCAGTTCATGGGCAAGGTCGGCGGCTAGTGTCGCCCATGGGCCAGGTGCATGACTCGGCCGCGCGAGAGCTGATGGACTCTTATACAACCAACGAGGGAGACACGAAATGAAGAAGGAACTAGCGTTGAATTTGGGCGTTGCGCTGGCGGCGGCAGCCGCTGCCGGAGGGGCATGGGCGACACCCACCACCGGCGTGTCGTACAACATGGTGCTGTCGACCGGCACCGCCGAAGCCGACATCCGCACCCATAGCGAACTGGTCATACCGGGACTCGAAGAAGATTATGGCGCGGTGCTGGTGACGGACGGCGGCTCGAACGTCATCCAGCAGGAGATCAAATTCGCGCCCGGCGGCACCACCGGCTGGCACACCCATCCGGGTATCGTGGTGCTGACCTTGGCAGCCGACTCCGGCCCCGTCGATTGGTACGATTCGAAGTGCGGAAAGACCGTCTACAAACCGGGCGACTCATGGACCGAGGGAACCAAATTGCACGACGTGGTCAATCGAGGGCCGGGCGAGGTGCATTTCTTGGTGACGTACATCGTCGCGGAAGGCGTGGGGAAAAGGACCGATGAGACGGCGCCGCGTTGCGCTGCGCCATTGGGCCTTCTGTAGCTGCCGACGGGTGGTTCGATGCGACAGAGGGATCGTTGCCCTCTGTCGCGTTTCATCGGGCGCGCGCGCATTGCGGCCTCGCCGGCATGACTGCCTCGTTTGTCAGCCTTTGGGCGGACGCAGCGCGTCGACGACCAGGGACAGCGCGGGCGAGGCACGCCGGCTGGCGAAGTAGACGTGGTAGCCCGGAAATGTGATCGCGACATCGTCCAGGATGGATTGCAGGCTGCCTGCCTCGAGGTGCGGGCGGACCATATCATCGGGCAACCAGGCCAATCCGTAACCGGCGAGCGCGGCGTCCAGCACCAGATCGTTCCGGTTGAACACGAGACGCCCCGTCACATGGGCGTTGACGGTTCGCTCCCGCTGCTTGAACTCCCAGTTCATCAGACCGCCGAGGCTGGGCAGTCGAAGTCCGATACAGTCATGGTCGCCGAGGTCATGCGCTGTCACTGGCGGGCGACGTTTCGCAAAATAGGCCGGGCTTCCCACCGCCGTCATGGTCATGTCGGGCGCGATGCGCACCGCGATCATGTCCTTCGCCACGTCCCCGCCAAGGCGGACGCCGATGTCGAAGCGTTCCGCGACGATGTCTGCAAAGCGGTTGTCGCTGCTGATTTCGATTTTGATGTCCGGGTAGCGCGGCATCCATGACAGCAATCTGGGCCAGACCAGCGAACGGACGGCATGCTCGCTTGCGTTGATACGGACGGTTCCGGCCGGCTTGCCGCGCATCTCAGCGAGCAGATTGAGTTCCGCCTCGATGTCTGCGAAGCGCGGGCCCACCGTTTCATAAAGCCTTCCTCCAGCCTCCGTCGGCGAGACACTTCGCGTCGTCCGGTTCAAAAGCTTCAGCTCCAGCCGCCGCTCCAGCGCCCGGATGGTCTGGCTCAAGGCCGACTGTGTGATACCAAGCCGAGCGGCCGCGCGGGTGAAGCTTCCCGCTTGAACCACGGCCGCGAAGGCGGCCAAATCGTCATACTTTGGCATTCATAAGCCCTGCTACTAGGTTCATATCTTTTTAGCAGTCTAGTCTTTGAATCGAGGCTTGCCTACATT
>CAZZXZ010000146.1:4427-7702 GCA_964658135.1 uncultured Acetobacteraceae bacterium
CTTCGCGTCATTGGCACTTCGCGTCGAGCCGGCCACGTCGTTTACCGCGTACGTCCGGGGCGGCCGGGGCAGCCGGGGCGCGGCCGGCGCGGCGTCGGCGTGAGCCGTGAAACCATTTTGCGAACCAGGATCAAGGAACCAAGACATGAAACATCGGCAACTCGGCAACACTGGATTGGAGGTCTCGGCGCTAGGTCTCGGCTGCATGGGCTTGAGCTTCGCATACGGTCCTGCAACCGGCACGGCGGATGCCATCAAGCTCATCCGCGCTGCGTTCGATCAGGGCGTCACCTTCTTCGACACTGCGGAGGTCTACGGTCCGCTGACCAACGAACGGGTGGTGGGTGAGGCACTGCAACCCATTCGCGATGAAGTGGTGATTGCAACCAAATTCGGTTTCCGCGAGGGCCGGACCGACAAGGGTGTGGACAGCCGCCCGGAGCGCATTCGCCAGGTCGCCGAAGATTCCTTGAAGCGCCTGCGCACGGATCGGATCGATCTCTTCTACCAGCATCGCGTCGATCCGCAGGTCCCCATGGAGGACGTCGCGGGCACCATCAAGGACCTCATCGCCGAGGGCAAGGTGAAACATTTCGGACTGTCGGAAGCCGGAGCAGGCAGCATCCGCCGCGCGCATGCGGTGCAGCCGGTCGCGGCCCTGCAGAGCGAATATTCGTTGTGGTGGCGCGAGCCGGAGCAGGAAATCATCCCGCTGCTGGAGGAACTGGGAATCGGATTCGTCCCCTTCAGCCCGCTCGGAAAAGGGTTTTTGACCGGCGCGATCGACGCCGACACGGCGTTCCACGAGACGGACTATCGGCATACGGTCCCCCGTTTCTCTGCCGAGGCGCGTCGGGCCAACCAAGCGCTCGTCGCGGTGCTCGCAAAGATCGCCGGTCGCATGCAGGTGTCGATTGCGCAGCTGGCCTTGGCGTGGCTGCTCGCGCAGAAACCGTGGATCGTACCGATTCCCGGTACGACCAAGCTGCACCGTCTGGAGGAAAACAACGGCGCGGCTTCGATCAATCTGTCCGCTTCGGACCTCGCAGAGATCGAGGAAACAGTCACCGCCGTGCCCGTCGAGGGAGCCCGATACTCGCCTGCCGGCCAGGCGCTCGTCGGCAAATGAGTCGGTCGGTCGCCTGCACAAAGTCGCGAATCTCGATTCATTCATCGCGGATGGTGTCGCGTGCCACAATCGATTGGTAAACCGAACCGAACGGTGTACGCTAATGTCTTCATGGCAGGTGGCGGCCCATCGCCGGCCCGGCCATTAGAAGAAACCGACGTGGAAGCGGCCCTGCCGTTCATCTGCGCGAAGTGCCGGGGACGGTACGCGAATTGGGGCACGGTCGCCGGCCCGCCGCGAGGGTTCGAGTATGAAGTCAGATCGCTCGCCCGTATACGAACGCGAACTAGCTCGTGAAGTCTGCGGCATCAGCGAAAGCTTGGCAGTGGGGCAGGTTCGTGTATCGAATCGCATGATCACCTGGTGTGATGCCCATTTTTCCGCAATGTTCGGTTACGAGATGCATGAATTGGTCGGCAAACCAATTCGGCTGATCCAGGTGAGCGACGAGGCGCACGGCAGGTTCTGGGATGCCGCGTTGTCCGTGGTCGCTCGCGGAGAAATTTTCCGCACCGAATCGCCACAACGACGAAAAGACGGGACGTCGGGCTGGTTCGACATCAGCATCCATCGATCGACGCATGACAGCGAGGAGCACCGAGGAGCATTTATCGATATCTCGGCCCGCCGTCGTGTGCTGCTGGAGGCTCTCAAAGCCGAGGAACATTACCGCACCCTCTTCGTCGCGATGTCCGAGGGGGTCTGCGTTCACGCGAGAGACGGCCAGATCACGGAGGCCAATCCTGCCGCCGAGCGCATTCTGGGGCTGAGCCGCGAGCAGCTTTTGGGGAAGACGCCGCGGCATCCCCACTGGCAGGCCATTCGCGAAGACGGAACACCTTTCCCGGGAAACGAGCACCCTGCTTCCGTCACGTTGCGGACCGGGCAAGCGCTGAATCAGACGATCATGGGAGTGCGCGCACGTGGCTTTCCGTTGCGCTGGATCAGCATCAATTCGCAGCCCGTTTTCGATGCGGGGAACGCACAGCCGGCAGCGGCGGTCGTCACCTTCATCGACATCACCGCACAGCGCAGTTTGGCCGACAATGCGCGGAGCGCGCGTACGCAATTGAACGCCATTCTCGATCACGTGCCGGCGCTGATCGGGTACTGGAACCGCGAACTGCGCTGCCAGTTCGTCAACAGAGCCTTCCTCCAGGGATTTGGCTTATCTGCGGATGAGATTGTTGGAAAACTTCTGCAGGAGTCACCACGTACAACGCTGGATGCAGCCTCCGCACACCAGGCCCTCGCCGGTAGTCTACGGCATGCCGAGAGCGCTTTGACCAACACGGATGGAACAACGGGCTACATCGACGCGTTCTACGTCCCGGATGTCGATCCGCAAGGCAGCGTCCGCGGATTGTTCTTCATGGCGTCGGACATCACCGCATACCGGGTTTCGATCGTAAAAACACGCAGGCTGCTCAGACACCTTGAATCAGTGCGCGACAGTGAACGCACGAACATCGCCCTGGCGTTGCACGAGGCCATCGCACGGACAATGCGCGCGGCCAAGTTTGATCTTGGTCATCTCAAGAACCGCCCAAACATGCACCATCCCGGGGACGATGGGGAATCGCGCAGGGCGCTCTCAGACGCGGTCGTCGCATGCGTGGAAAATGTCCGGCAGATCGCGAATGGACTGCGTCCGTCCATCTCGGATCCGATGGATGCCTACATCGGCATTGCCGAGTATGCCCGCGGCGTCGAGATGGATTCGGGACTTCGAATCACGGTTACGACAGCCACTGCACTACCCGCGCTCGACCCATCGACCCGCTCACTCATTTTTGGCGCCGCTCGGGAAGCGCTGACCAACGTCCTTCGACATGCGAGAGCGACGAGCGTCACGATCACCCTGGCTGCGGACGAGACGAAGCTTACCTTGGAAGTGGTCGATGACGGCATCGGCTTCGAACCGGGAGCCGCGCCGAAAACATCCTCGCGTGGCCTCATTCGCATTGGCGAACTGCTTGAAGGATTCGGAGGCGAATTGAGTGTGACGGGAACGGAGCGAGGAACTCGTTTCCTCGCGCGAACTCCGTCCGGCCGGGAATGACCAGTCGCCGACCCCCGTCGGCGTCTCCCGGCCAAGCCGCCGTGACTCGATGTGCCGACGGCTCAAGCGGCCACCGCGGGCTCT
>CAZZXZ010000147.1:0-7694 GCA_964658135.1 uncultured Acetobacteraceae bacterium
AGCCGCTCCAGGTAGCGATCCGCATCGAGGGCCGCCATGCAACCGGTGCCGGCCGACGTCACAGCCTGGCGATAGATATGGTCGGCCACGTCGCCGGCCGCGAACACGCCCGCCACGCTGGTGGCCGTGGCATCGCCGTGCAGCCCACCCTGCACCACGATATAGCCGCCGCGCATGTCGAGCTGTTTCTCGAACAGCTGAGTGTTCGGCTTGTGACCCACGGCGATGAACACGCCGTCGACTTTGAGTTCGCGGTGGTTCGCCGGCGCGTGCACGGCGCGCAAACGAACCCCCGTAACGCCCGCCTCGTCGCCGAGGATCTCATCCACCGCATGATTCCAGGCGATGGTGACCTTGCCGCCGGCCTCGAGCGCAAACAGCCTATCCTGCAGTATCTTTTCCGACTTCAGTTTGTCGCGCCGATGCACGAGCGTGACATGGGAGGCAATGTTGCTCAGATACAAAGCTTCCTCCACCGCCGTATTACCGCCACCCACCACGGCGACGGCTTTGCCTCGGTAGAAGAAACCGTCGCACGTGGCACAGGCCGAGACGCCTTTGCCGCGGAACGCTTCTTCCGACGGCAGGCCGAGATATTGCGCCGACGCGCCCGTCGCGATGATGAGAGCGTCGCACGTATATTCGCCGTTGTCGCCCACCAATCGGAACGGTCGCCGGCGCAAATCCACACCGCTCACCGTGTCGAAAACGATGTCCGTGTTGAAACGTTCCGCATGGCGGCGCATACGTTCCATGAGCGCCGGTCCTTGTAGATGCTCGACGTCGCCGGGCCAGTTGTCCACATCGGTGGTCGTCATCAGCTGGCCGCCTTGTTCCAGACCGGTGATGAGCAACGGCGCACGATTGGCGCGTGCGGAGTACACGGCGGCGGTGTAGCCCGCGGGACCCGAGCCTAGGATGAGGAGACGACTGTGCCTGACGACGCTCATGTATAATTTTCCTCTCATCGAATGTTGCCGCGTGCCCTGTTGCCGCCGGCTCATGGTAAGTAAAACCGGCGGTGCCAGCCAGTTCAAACAAAGTTGAGCGGGAGACTGGGTTACTGTCACATATTAATCAATCGGTTAAGTTGCGAATATCATGAAGGGTTTAGATCTGTCCGAAGTGGGTGCCGGCAAGAAGCCCAAGCCGCAAGCCAGGCTGTCCGCCGCGGTGGTCAAGTCGCTGCGCGAAGGGACATTGTGGGTGTTCGGCGCGGTGGCGTTGATCCTGTTGCTGGCTTTGCTGTCTTTTCATAGCCAGGATCCCGGTTATTTCGATACCGGAGCGATCCCGGATGCGGTGGGATCCCGCCCCGTGGCCAATTGGATCGGTCCGGTCGGCGCATGGCTCGCCGGTTTTTTCGTTTTTTTCTTCGGCAAGCCGGCATATCTCTTTCCGCTCATGCTGGCCTACGCCGGTTGGCTGGTGCACAAGGAAAGATTCATGCCGCAGGCCCGCTCGCGTATCAATACGTTGCTGCGCGCGGCCGGCTTCGTTCTCACGTTGGTCACCAGCTGCGGGTTGGTGACTCTGCACTGGGCGCCGTACGGCACGCCGAATGCGTCCGGCGACGTGCTCACCGCGGGCGGCGTATTGGGTCAGTTCGTGGGCACCGAAGGCGCCAAGGCCTTGAGTTTTCTTGGCGCCACGCTGCTCTTGCTCGGTGTGTGGTTTGCCGGCGTGGCGCTCTTTCTCGGCATGTCGTGGTTCGAAGTCATGGACAAGTTGGGCGCGGCCACGCTGCAGGGCATCGATTGGGCCATCACCCGCTTCGAACAGCGACGCGAGCTGGCTTCCGGGCAACAACGCAAACAGGCGCGTCAAGGCGCCGTGCGCGAGGAACAGAAAAAAGTCGCGGCGCGCCCGCCGCCACGTATCGAAGCGCCGGCCCCCGTACCGGAAAAGAGCGAACGCATCGAGCGTGAGCGCCAAGTGCCGCTGTTCGAAGCCGCCGAAGCGACGGAATTGCCCGCGCTGTCGTTATTGGATGAGCCGGGCCCGCGCGAACAATCCTATTCGGACGAGGCTTTGGAGGCGATGTCGCGACTGGTCGAAATCAAATTGCGCGATTTCGGGGTGGAGGCGGAGGTCGTGGCGGTACAGCCCGGCCCGGTCATCACGCGTTTCGAGCTGCGCCCCGCACCCGGCGTGAAAGTCAGCCAAATCAGCAACCTATCGAAGGATCTTGCACGGGCACTGTCGACTATCAGCGTGCGGGTGGTGGAAATCATCCCCGGCAAGTCCGTGATCGGGATGGAGATCCCGAACGAGAAACGCGAGATCGTCACGCTCGGTGAGATCATCAAGTCGAAGCCCTACGACGACGTGGCGTCGCCGCTCGCGATTGCATTGGGCAAGGACATCGGCGGCGTGCCCGTGGTTGCCGATCTCGCCCGTATGCCCCATCTGTTGATCGCCGGCACCACCGGCTCGGGCAAGTCGGTGGGCATCAACGCCATGGTCTTGAGCTTGTTGTACAAGGCCACGCCCGAGCACGTGCGCATGATCATGATCGATCCGAAGATGCTCGAGCTGTCCGTCTACGAGGGCATCCCGCATCTTTTGTCGCCGGTGGTCACGGACATGAAGCAGGCGGCGAACGCCTTGCGGTGGTGCGTTGCCGAGATGGAGCGTCGCTACCAGCTGATGTCGCTGCTCGGCGTGCGTAACATCGGCGGCTTCAATCGCAAGGTCAAGGACGCCGCCGACGCCGGCAGCCCGATCAAAGATCCCGTTCGCATGCTGAAGATCGCCCAAGGCGTCCCGGGTGTGGTGGCCGCCGACGTTCCCGATCTGACCACCATACCGTTCATCGTGGTCATCATCGACGAACTGGCGGATCTCATGATGATCGTCGGCAAGAAGGTCGAGGAGTTGATTGCGAGATTGGCGCAAAAAGCGCGGGCGGCCGGTATCCATTTGATATTGGCCACGCAGCGTCCGTCGGTGGACGTCATCACCGGTCTCATCAAGGCGAACATTCCCACCCGCATCGCGTTCCAAGTGTCGGCCAAGGTCGACTCGCGCACCATCCTCGATCAGAGCGGCGCGGAGTCGCTGCTCGGCCACGGCGACATGCTGTACTTGCCGCCCGGGACGTCGATTCCAACCCGGGTGCACGGTGCGTTCGTGTCCGACCAAGAAGTGCATCGTGTGGTGGCCGCGCTCAAAGCCGCATCACCGCCGGTTTACATCGAGGAGATATTGGCCGGGCCGCGCAATCCCATCCCCGGATTTCCGTCGGATGATGAGGATGGCGACGGCGGCATGGTCGATGCCGAAGCCGATCCGCTCTACGACGAAGCCGTGCGCATCGTCACCGAGACGCGCAAAGCGTCGATTTCCGGAGTACAGCGCCGCCTCAAGATCGGTTACAACCGCGCGGCGCGTTTGGTCGAAGCCATGGAAACCGCCGGCTTGGTCGGCCCGTTACAATCGAATGGTGCGCGTGAAATTTTCGGCGCACCACCGCCGCAGGAGTAGCCGCATGCAGCGGATATTGTTGTACTACATGCTGGCCCTCGGCGGTGTTTCGATCGCGCAGGCCACACCCGTGCAGGATTTCGACAAGTACCTGGCCGGGCTCGCGTCCTGGTCCGCCGACTTCACGCAGACCATCGATGATGGTCACGGCAAGGTGCTGCGCAGCGCCGCCGGCAAGCTGTATCTGCAACGGCCGGGAAAGTTTCGCTGGGATTACAGCGCACCGTCGGAACAATTGGTGCTGGCGGACGGTAGGCAGATCTGGTTCTACGACAAGGATCTCGCGCAGGCCAACGTGCGTGACATGGACGCGACGCTTGCCAATACGCCGGCGAGCCTCTTGTCGGGCGGCGACTCGGTCGGCTCCGAATTCGACGTCAAAGCGTTGCCGTCGGCCGGCGGATTGCAATGGTTTCAACTCACACCCAAGCACGCGAACACCGACTTTCAATTGGTGCGCATAGGCTTCGACAAAGGCGAATTGGCGTCCATGTTTTTGGCGGACAAACTCAATCAAGTGACTCAATTGACCTTTACCCATCCCACCCGCAATGCAAAGCTATCGGCCGACTTGTTTACGTTCACACCGCCGGCCGGCGTGGACGTCATCGGGCGCGATTCGCCGCCGTGACCGAGGGCCGCGACGCCGGCACCTACCGACCGCTCGCCGACCGCTTGCGACCGCAGTCGCTCGACGAGTATGTGGGCCAGCCGCATCTGTTGGCCGCGGGCGCGCCGTTGCGCAGGGCGCTCGAATCCGGCCGTCCCCATTCGATGATCTTATGGGGACCGCCCGGTACCGGCAAAACCACCCTGGCACGGCTGGTCGCCCGCGGCGCGCAGGCCGAGTTCATTGCGCTGTCGGCGGTGCTGGCGGGGATCAAGGACATTCGCGCGGTGGTCGAGCAAGCCAAAAGTTTGCGCGGCACCCGCGACACCGTGCTGTTCCTCGACGAAGTGCATCGCTTCAATAAATCGCAGCAGGATACGTTCCTGCCGTACGTCGAGGACGGCACACTCATCTTCGTCGGCGCAACCACCGAGAATCCTTCGTTCGAAGTCAACAACGCCCTGCTGTCGCGCGCGCGCGTCTACGTCTTGAAATCGTTGACCGTCGAGGATTTGAACGCCTTGCTCGAGCGCGCCTTGAGCGACCGCGAACGGGGGTTGGGGAGGTTGGACCTCGTCATCGACGACGCGGCGCGTGAGCTGCTGCTCGCGGCGGCGGACGGGGATGCCCGCCGCTTGTTGAATCTGTTGGAGACGGCGGCCGACTTGGGCGTGGTGGATGGGGCGGGGCGGCGTCTCGACGTCGACACCACACGGGCCATCATCGGCAGCACCTACGTGCGTTTCGACAAGGGCGGCGAGAACTTCTACGATCAAATCTCCGCCCTGCACAAATCGGTTCGCGGCAGCGATCCCGACGCCGCACTGTACTGGCTGTGCCGCATGTTGGCGGGCGGCTGCGACCCGATGTACGTGGCGCGCCGCGCGGTGCGGATGGCGAGCGAAGATATCGGCAATGCCGATCCGCGCGCCCTCACGCTGGCTTTGGAGGCATGCGCGGTATATGAACGCCTCGGCAGTCCGGAGGGCGAGTTGGCCATCGCGCAGTCCATCGTCTTCCTCGCCTGTGCCGCTAAAAGTAACGCCGTGTACCTGGCATACAACGCCGCCGCCAAAGACGCCGCCGCTCTAGGCTCGCTCGAGGTGCCACTGCACCTGCGCAACGCGCCCACGCGCTTGATGAAGGATATCGGCTACGGCCAAGGCTATCGGTACGCCCACGACGAGCCCGACGCGTATGCCGCCGGAGAATGTTACTTTCCGGACGACATGCCGGAGCGCCGTTACTACCGGCCGGCGCCACGTGGGCTGGAAATCAAGATCGGCGAAGCGCTCGAGGCTCGACGGGCGCGCGACCGCGCCGCGCCCGGCTCGCGCCGCCGGTGACAACGGGCCTACAATACCGCCCGTTTTAGCCGCGAGGAACTCATCTTGCTCGATCCGAAGCTGCTGCGCAGCGACCCTGCCCGAGTGGCCGCTCAACTGGCGCGCCGTCATGTGGTGCTCGACGTCGCGGCGTTCAGCGCGCTCGAAGAGCGGCGCAAAGCCGCTCAAATGGACGCGGATCGCCTGCGTGCCGAACGCAACGCCGGTGCCAAGGCAGTGGGGCATGCCAAGGCGAAGGGATTGGACGTCGCCGACCTGCTGGCGCGCGGGGAAGCTCTCGGTGCCGAGCTGCACCACGTCACGCAACGGCTGGACGTGATCCAGGCCGAGTTGACGGCGCTGCAAATGGCGCTGCCGAACGTGCTCGACGACAGCGTGCCGGACGGACGTGACGAGGCCTCGAACGTCGAAGTACGCCGCTGGGGCACGGTGCGGCAGTTCAATTTCGAACCGAAGGATCACGTGGCCCTCGGTGAGCCGCTCGGGATGGATTTTGAAGCTGCGGCACGCATCTCCGGCGCCCGCTTCGTGGTGATGACGGGCCCGTTGGCCAAGCTGCATCGCGCGCTCATCCAGTTCATGTTGAATCTGCACGTGGACAGCCACGGGTATCGTGAGGCCTACGTGCCTTATCTAGTGCATGCGCTCGCCTTGGAGGGAACCGGACAATTACCCAAGTTCGAACAGGATTTGTTCGCCGTGCGCGGTGACCCCGGCTTTTATTTGATTCCCACCGCGGAGGTACCGGTGACCAACCTATTGCGGGACAGGATCGTCGAAGCCGCGGCTCTGCCGATAAAGTACGTGGCCCATACGCCGTGTTTCCGGTCGGAAGCGGGTTCGGCGGGCCGCGATACGCGGGGGATGATTCGTCAACATCAATTCGAAAAAGTCGAGTTGGTGCAAATCGTCCGTCCCGAAGATTCCTACGCCGCGCTCGAAGCGTTGACCGAACACGCCGAAGCCGTCCTCAAAGCGCTCGAGTTGCCGTATCGCGTGGTCGCGCTGTGCAGTGGCGACGTCGGATTTGCCGCCGCCAAAACCTACGATTTGGAGGTCTGGATGCCGTCCCAAAATTGCTATCGCGAAATATCGTCCTGCAGTAACTTCGAAGCATTCCAGGCACGACGCCTACAAGCTCGATGGCGCAATCCAACGACCGGTAAACCGGAACTGCTGCATACGTTGAATGGATCGGGTGTCGCGGTGGGGCGGGCGCTGGTGGCCA
Source organism: uncultured Acetobacteraceae bacterium (assembly GCA_964658135.1). Lineage (GTDB taxonomy): Bacteria > Pseudomonadota > Gammaproteobacteria > Steroidobacterales > Steroidobacteraceae > Bog-1198. The sequence goes on from CAZZXZ010000147.1 coordinate 6,671, forward strand.
TACTCGAAAACTGTCAGCAGGCCGACGGCTCGGTGATCATACCCAAGCCGCTCCTCCCGTACATGGGAGGAGCGGACGTGCTACAGGTCTAGTTGCGATTGCCCATCAACAGACGCAACACATACCAGAACATCAGGGCGATGGACGCGAACAACTGGAGAGCCGCCGCGACGTACCGATCCTCGGGGTAGTACTTGATGATGTTCGACGTGTCGTACAACACCGCCGCGCCCGCAAAACCGATCATGGCCACGGAGAACCAGGTTCCCAGCTGGAAACCGAATACCGCACCGCCAATCATGGCGATGATGGCGAGGATGCCGCCCCACATCAGAATTCCGCGCAGGAACGAAAAATCCTTACGGGTTCGATGCGCGACGATCATCAGGCCGCCGGCACCCAGTCCCGTAACCAGCACCGCACTGTCGATGGTGCCGGGTGCCTTGGCATTCGCGAGATACAGAAGCGGCACGAAAATCAACGCTTCGGCGACGACATACACACCATAGGCAAAATACTGCATGCCCACCGATGTGCTGGTTTGCGCGGTACGGGTGGCCAACCAACCCGTGACCATGAACGCACCCAAAATCAGCATCCAGTTGAAACTGAACATGAAGCGCGCGACCTGTTCGGCGAGACCGGATTCGAACAAGCCGAGTTCCACCAAGACAAAGCCCAGGATACCGGCGACCAGGTGGGTGTAGGTGCGGGTAATGAAAACGCTTCGGCTGTCTACGGTGCCACGCGGGTAGGCAGCGTTACTTGGAAAGTTAGCCATGGTCGCAAATCCTCTTAAAACGATTGAAAATCACCATGCACGCATTTTAGCACTCCGGAGACGCGCGTGCGGACACCCCGGCCGTGAGGTGGAATGTGGGGCTCGCCGCGGTCAAATCAATGCGTGCTACCATTACTTACCCTATGTCGAGACTCGATCGTACGCGATGGGTAGGGAAGCGTGGCCGAGCGGTTTAAGGCTCCAGTCTTGAAAACTGGCGTGTGAGCGACTGCACCGTGAGTT
>CAZZXZ010000148.1:0-7634 GCA_964658135.1 uncultured Acetobacteraceae bacterium
TCAACTCGATGGTCTCGGCGAGGCCCGGCACCCGATAGCTCGGATAGCCGAGCAGGTATTCGCGCCCCGGCTCGTGGCACACGACGATCACGTCCGGCTGGCTGCCGTGCAGCAGCCCGAGCGATACCGCGGCGTACGCCGGATGGAACAACGAACCCTGCCCTTCGATGACGTCCCAATGCGCGCCCGGCGCGTCCGGGCTCAACGATTCGGCGGCGCCCGCCTCGAAATCCGCAACCACTGCATCCATCGGCATCCCGCCGCCGGCGATCAGCATTCCGGTCTGGCCGGTGGCACGGAAATGCGACGGCACACCGCGCGCCGCAAAGGCACGCGCCAGCGCCAAAGCCGCATATTTCTTGCCAACCGCGCAATCGGTGCCCACGGTCAAGAGTCGCTGGCCCGTCCGCTTGCGGCCGGTCGCAATCGGAATATTCGGCGGCGGCGTGCGCACGTCGATCAGGCGGCGGCCCAGGCGCGCCGCCGTGTCGCGAAGCGGCGCCACGTCGCCAAGCCGCGCGTGCATGCCGCTGATGAGGTCGAGTCCCGACTCGAGCGCTTCGACGAGGCAGGGAATCCATTTCTCGGCGATGACGCCGCCGGTATTGGCAACGCCGATGACCAGCGCACGGGCGCCCCGACCGCGGGCCGCCCCGGGGGTCAGGCGTGGCAGGCCGGTGGTCAGGGTGTTGCCGTCGCAGGCCCACTCGCCGACACAGCGCTCGGCGGCCCAGTCACGCAGACCGAAGGCCGTTTTCGCAAAGGCCTTGACCGTCACGTCGCCCAGAAACAGCAGATAAGGAGACGGCAGATCCGTCACGGCCGACGCGGCGGCCATGCGCGATTCTCGTCCGGCGTTCACTGCGTCCACCTCAGAATTTCGCCGACAACACAATACCGACCGTGCGCGGCTGGATGACGGTCACTTCGGAATAGGGTGCGCCGCTGCTCGCGTAATTGGTGATGCCGCGGGCGTCGCTCAGGTTCTTGCCGTACAGCGAGACGCGATAATGATCATTCTCCAGCCCGAACCGCACGGCAGTCGTGTTGTAGCTCGGCAGATCGACCTGGCCGGGAGTCGCGGCGGCAGAACTCGCGAAATCGGAGGTCCTCGTGCCGACGAAGCTCCAGGTCGCGCCGACGAAACCCTTGAAGGTGGCAAACGCGGGCCACTCATAGACGCCGTCGAGCGATGTCCCCCACTTCGGCGCGTACGGAAGCTCCGCCCCTGAGGCCGCGTTCAGTGCGGGCGCATCGGACGTGAGTTTTGCATCCGTGTAGGCGCCGGTCCACTGGAATGTCAGACCATGCAGCGGAACGTAGCCCACGGTCCACTCGAGGCCGTCGCTGCGCGCCGTGCCGCCGTTGCCGTTGATGCCGAAGCCGGCCACTTCCTCGAACAGTTGAATGTTCTTCCAGTCGACGTGGAACGCCGCAATATCGAGCGACAACGTCCGGTCGAGCAGCGTGGAGCGTACACCGAGTTCGACGTTGGTGGTTTTGTCCGCGCCGTACTGGTGCTCGACGGTGGCCGGGGCGCCCGGTGGGATGACATTGGGCCCCCCCGGCCGATAGCCGCTGGAGACGCGCGCATACAGCATCGTGTTCGCATCCATCTGCCAGCGCGGCGCCACCGAATAGGTGACCACGTTGCCGCTCGAAGTGCCGTTGACGACTTCGGGAGCGGGAGACAACGCCGCATTGAAATTCGTCGTCTGCAACGCGGTCTGCTGGTTGTGCGAATAGCGGCCGCCCACCTGGACGTCGAATTGCTGGTTGAAGTGATACGTGAGATCGCCGAATCCCGCCTCCTCCTTGTAGATCGAATCGATCACCGGCTGCTCGATGAGCCCGAGCAGCGTCGTTGCGGGGAGGGTGACGGCGTTCAGATGTTCATTGAGCTCGCCGGTTTCGCGGGTGTAATAGCCGCCCACCTGCCATTCGAGCCGATCCGATGCCGCCGAGGTGAGGCGGATCTCCTGGGTGAATTTCTTCAGGCCGACGTTGTCGTCGAGCGACGCGCCGGGGGCACCGCCGAAAAGCCCGCCGGCCAGGCCGCCGTACAACGGGGTTTCATCGCTGTCCGTGTCCGCGTTGAGAACGCCGTAGCTCGTGCTCGAGAGAACGCGCAACGGTCCCGCGTTCCAATCGATGGTTGCATTGTAGTTCTCATACTTGAAATTGCTGGGCTCCGGGAGCGAGCGTTCCTGGGTCAGGTTGCCGTACAGCGGCCGCAGCGTGACGGGGTTGATGTCGACGACGTTCGTGCCGCGGTAGCTGGATTGCTGCGAGGTGGCGGTCAGGCGGATCGTCAAATCGTCGGTTGGCGCGGCCAGCAGCGACGCCCGACCGCCTGACTTGTGACCGTCATTCAGACGGGCCACGCCCCGCGCCGGATCATCGACATAGCCGGGCACGTCTTCATCGAAACCGCTGATCCGGAATGCCATTTTATCGCCGAGCGGCAGGTTCAAGGTGGCGTGCACTGCGCCGCCGTCACCGCCGTGCGCGACACTCTCACCCGAGATTTCGCCGGCTCCCGAGAAGCTGCCGAGCACCGGTGCATTGGTGACGAACTTCAGCAGGCCGCCCTCGGTGTTGGCGCCGTACAGCGTGCCTTGCGGGCCGCGCAACACCTCGATGCGCTGCATGTCCCAGGTGTCCAGGTCGCCGGTGTTGGTCGCGCCGTTGAGCAGCGCCGTGCTCGAGCCGAACGGCGTCTCGTCCACATACACGCCCACGGTGGATCCGACGCCGCCCGCGTTCTGGCCGCGCAGCGTGAGCCGCGTCAGTCCGGGCTGAGAGCTTGCCAACGACAAACCGGGCACCAGGGCAGCGTAGTCCGCGAACGACCGGTCATGCTGGTCGTCCAGCGTCTGCCCGCTGATCGCGGTGACGCTCATGGGCACCACCGCGAGCGGCTCTGCGCGCTTCTCCGCGGTGACGATGACGGTCTCCAGTGAATCGTCACCGCCCACAGGCTGCGTTGCGTCTGCCGCTTCGGTATCGCGCAGCATGAAGGGACTCAACAGGCCGAGTGCAGCCAGGACTCTGATTCTGAGCGTACCTTTCATGCGCGTTATCCCTGTTTTCTTTGCGTCCGTCGACGCCATATGAACCGTCGGTGAGTGCGGTCGATGACGTCGGAAATATCTCTATATGGGAGAGAATAGTCCCGTATAGAGAATTGCTCAACATTTTTTTCCAGGCAGGCAAAACATGAAACTTGGTACAATCCGTCGTAACTTCGCGGCCGCATTGACCCGCGAGGCGTCACGGGTATCGAAGTTGCGAACAGTCTTATGGACATGAAAACCCAGAACTCGACCCTTGGCAGTCTGCTGCGTTCGCTGCGCCTGCGAAACGACTGGACGCTGAAGGAGATGAGCGCGCGCACCAGCATTCCGATGTCGACACTGTCGAAGGTCGAACATGACAATCTCACCCTGACCTATGACAAGCTGGTGCAACTGAGCCAGAAGCTCAACATCCGGATTTCCGAGTTGTTCGCCGATTCTCCCGACGTTGCCGGGCCGGCCGTCACCGCAAGGCGCAGCATCGGTCACCTGCAGGACGCGGTGCGGGTAAACACCAAGAACTACGACTATCACTACCTCTGCCCGGAACTGCGCAGGAAGCGCATGATTCCCATCTTGACGCGCATCCGCGCCAAGAGCGCCGAGGAATTCGGCGAACTGGTACGCCATTCCGGCGAAGAATACATCTACGTGCTGGAAGGCCAGATCAAGGTCCATACCGAGTTCTATGATCCCGTGGTGCTCAAGCCGGGCGAGTCGATTTACCTGGACAGCAACATGGGGCACGCCTACGTGACCGCCGATGGCTGTGAGGAAGCCACGGTGCTCGGTATCTGCTCGAGTACGGGCGAGAGCCACATGGAGGCGTTGATGTCCCTGCATGGCGACCCCGCCGTCGCGAAATCGGTGCGCTCCCCTCCCGCAACCCGTCCGCCGCCGCGGCCCGCCAAGAGCCGTAAGCGCTAGCATGGCGCGCCCGATTCGCATTCAAATCCAGTCGAAGGTTTTTCCCATGTCACGACGAACGAGTCTTTTCGCGCTGATCATCCTGCTGCTGCCGATTCTCGGCGATCGAATGGCCGGCGCAGCATCTCCAACCAGCGACAGTGCGCGCGTGACGCGCGTGCTGGCGAAGACGCCAGTGATCGACGGGCACAATGATCTGCCGTGGGAGATTCATGACCGGTTCGCGGGAAAACTCTCGGGCATCGATCTGCTCGGCAACACCGCCGCCCTCGCGTCGGGGGATGCCATCGGCCTGATGACGGATATTCCTAGGCTGCGCCGCGGCGGCGTCGGCGGCCAATTCTGGTCGGTGTGGATACCGACCGAGGTGCAGGGTCCGGCCGCCGTCCAACTCACGCTGGAGCAGATCGACATCGTGCGAAACATGGTCGCGCGCTACCCCAAGGATTTCGAAATGGCCTATTCAGCGGCGGACATCCGCCGCATTCACCAGGCCGGCCGCATCGCCTCCTTGATCGGCATCGAAGGCGGACACCAGATCAACGATTCGCTGGCCGTTCTCCGGCAGATGTACGTGCTGGGCGCGCGTTACATGACCGTCACGCACAGCGTAAACAACGACTGGGCGGACTCCGCCACGGACACGCCGAAGCATCATGGACTGACGCCGTTCGGCCGGGAAGTGGTGCGCGAGATGAACCGGCTGGGCATGATGGTGGACCTGAGCCACGTGTCGGCCGAAACCATGACCGCTGCGCTCGAGACCTCCGAGGCGCCGGTGATGTTCTCGCACTCCTCGGCGCGCGCGCTGAATGATCACCCGAGAAACGTGTCCGACGAGGTGTTGAAACTCGTCGCCCGCAATGGCGGCGTGGTGATGGTGAACTTTTACCCCGGTTACGTCTCGGACGCGAGGAACCGGTGGGATGCGGAGTATGCCGCCGCCCGCGCCCGCTTCAGCACTCCGCCGTTCAGCGGCCTGTATATTGGTCAGCCGGAACGGGCCAAGGCGGCGCTCGACGACTGGATGAAGTCGCACCCGGCACCGGAGGTGACGATTGCGCAGGTGGCGGACCATATCGACCACATCCGGCAGGTCGCGGGCATCGATCATGTGGGCATCGGATCGGATTTCGACGGCGTGCCGGCGACGCCCAAGGGACTCGAGGGCGTGGACAAGTATCCGGACCTGCTTGTTGAATTGGCAAAGCGAGGCTGGACCGACGATCAGCTGGCCAAGGTCGCGGGCGAGAATATTCTGCGGGTGCTGGCGCAGGTCGACGCCGTGGGCGCGCACTTGCGCGCGACACGTGGCCCATCGGAAGCCGTGATCGACGGCGTCGATAAGCCGGGCGAAAAACGCCGGTAAGCTATCTGTCGATGTGGATCGAAAATCGTCGCCCGATGGTTCAAACGACCGGTCCTGAGGATACGCGGCTCGAACGTCCTGTCAGAACATCGACATTTTGGTCTAGAAGACTGTCGTACTCCAGAGCATGGACACGGCCGGAATCGGTCATGGTTTCACTCGGATATCCCGAATTTGGGAGACCTACACGATTCCTCCTATCACTTCATCATTTTGGTAGTGGCGATGCCGGCGATCCGCACCGATCACCTGACGAAGAGCTTTCGGGTCCGGCGATCAGCGCTGACCGGGGGGCCGCGGCTTCGTGCCCTGGCGGGACCGATGCAAGCTCGCTGCTCATATCGGCTTCGTTTTTGGTCCGCGTTCACAACCATGGTGGCAGCTCCCGGTACGTGACAGTTTTGAGCTGCTCGGCCAGATCTACGGGGTCAAGCGCTCGGTATACCGTGAGCGGCTCGCACGTCTGACCAAAGGGTTCGCGATCGGCGCATTCATCGATCAACCGGTCTCGCACCTGTCGTTTGGTCAGCGCTTGCGTTGTGAGATCGCCGGCGCGCTCATCCATGCCCCGTCGATCCTGCTTTTGGACGAGCCGACCATCGGACTTGATGCGACCGGCAAAGCGCTGCTCCGGGATCATTTGGACGCTATTTCACGCAATGCGGGAAGGACGGTGCTGCTGACGTCCCACGATACCGGCGACATCGAAAGCATCTGCGAGCGCGTCATCGTCATCGACCATGTTCGTATTCCGGCGATGACGGGCCGTGGCTCTCCTTCCGGATGGAAAAAGAGCCCACGGTAGCGGCGGTTAACCCGCGTCACACCCTCTGCCGGGCTCGACCGGAACGGTGGCCCGGCATGGACCGGAACGCGCAATGAGCACTTCATGTCAATCTAGCGATGCACCATCAAGGAAAAAGGGGGATTACGGGTGAATGACGATAATCCAGGGAAGTTGACTCAAAAGGGTGCCAGTGCCATTAAGTAAGGGTGCCGACAGCCGCCGCACGCGGATCGATATAGCTTCTGCCTTTGGGACGCTACAAAAACGCAAGGCCCATGATCGATGAGGCGATCATGGGCCCCGCAGTGACATCGCTCAGTCGGCGAACGCCCTGACATCGGCGTTTGGATGCACAGCCCAACAGCCTCGCACTTGGTCGTCGAACCTGCGAGTCGAAAAGTTGCTTTCATTAATTTTTCATCGACGACTATATTCGTGCGCAACGTCAAGGTCGAAGCACCGTGAGCTTGAAGCCCTGTGGGTTGGCGGCGGCATGCACCACTGCTTCATTGACGCTTTCCAGTGGAAACTCGGCAATCTCGAATTGGCCGAAGCCGAGAAGGCCGGCGTGGATCAGCGAGGCCATGCCGGTGATGGCGGCCGGGTCATACATCCATTGCCCTTGGATGGTGATGAGGTTGCGCATGATCCACGGGTACGGCAGCGCCAGATCATCCCCTCCAAGCATGCCCAAACCACCCATGAGCACCACCCGGCCGTAGGGGCGCACCGTCATAACCGCAGTACGCACCACGGAACTGCTCACCTCGGGAGGCAGGAGATCGAGCACCGCGTCGATGGGCCCCGCCGCGGCTGCCTGCATCGTCGCCAAGTCGATTTCGGCTTCTCCGGCCAAAATAACGGGCCGAACTCGGTTGCCGAACCGGCGCACGAGAGCGTCCAGCATTTTCTGGTTGCGACCGGGTGCGACGACTCGCCCCGCGCCCATGGCCAGGGCGGTCGCCACCGCTGCGCTCCCGAAGTTGCCGGTCGCGCCACTGACGAGCAGCGTTTCGCCAGCCTTCAGGTCCATGGCGAGCAGGCCGCCATAGGGGACCAGCAGGGTCACCAGAGCGCACCACGCAGATGCTTCTGTGGCATCGATCTGACCAATCGGAACCGCGTTCTCGGTAGGAACGCGGATTCGTTCGGCGAACGGGCCGTCCCGGAAATACCGTTGGAGCAGCATGCCGCCGGGACCGCGCGCGCTCCACCCCTGCAACGTGATGTCGGGCGTCAGCCCACCGTCGCGAGACCGGACAGTGGGGTCGCACAGCACCCAGTCGCCCACCTTCAGCCGCGTCGCGTCCGGCCCGGTCTCGAGCACCCGCCCGATCGCTCCGGAGCCATGGGTTGCTACTGGTTTCATTGACACTGAGTTAGAGCGATGATGCGACAACAAGGTGAATTATGGGACGCAGGGTTTTTACTCGAGAGTTTAAGCTTGAGGCCGTCAAGCTGGTCAAGGAGCGCG
>CAZZXZ010000149.1:0-7613 GCA_964658135.1 uncultured Acetobacteraceae bacterium
CCGAGCCGTATGGTCGGCCACCAAGCGGCTCGGCGCGACGACTGGATGAAAAAATAGATCGAGTAGTCCACCGATTCGCCGATCAAGGTGATGCCGAAGCCGAGCGTGACGCCATGAATGGCACCGAAACCCAACGCCACGGCGGCGATGCCCACCAGTGCCCCCGTGGCCACCGGCAGCAGGCCCAGCAGCAGCGCCGGGACCGACCGATACACCGCAAGCAACAGGCCGATGACCAGCATGCTGCTGACGATCGACAGCCGGGTCGCGGCAGTCTTGATCCTGGCGCGCGCTGCCACCGCGAAGACCGGGGTGCCGCTCATTTTCAACTGCACGCCGGCCGCCGCAGGGCCGGTGCGCTGCACGGCGGCTTCGAACGCCTGGCGGATGGCGTCGAGCGCCCGCTCCTCGGCATCGGTGTCGGAGCCCGCTGCGGCGGTTTGCACGACGAGCAGCGCGCGGGCTCGATCGTGGGAAACCCAGACGCCGTCGTCCATCTGCGGCGTCGGCGAATGGGCCAAGCGATCGGCGATTCGCAGCAGCTCGCCGGTGGGATCGTGCGGCACCAAGGACTTGACCAACAGCCCGCTCGAGGAGGCGAGATCCGCGACGGTATCGGCGATTGCCGACCGCAGCCCAGCCGCCGAGAAATGCTGAGCGGTCACCGCGTCGCTCAGGATGTAACGATGCTCGAATAAAAACGAGCGGTCGCGCTCGGCAGTCTGCGTTGCGCCATTGTCGATGCTCGAAAAGCCCGGTGTCTGGCGCAGGCGCTGCGCCAGCGCCGTCGACAGAGTGGCGCGCGCTGCGGGCGCGCCGCCCTCCAAGGCGATCAAGATGAGCCGGGAGGCGGGTCCATCGCGCAGTTGCTCCACCAGGAGCTGCTGTGCGGGGGTCGGATGCGCGGGCAGAAAGGCGGACAGGTCGGTGATGTACCGGGCATGAACGACGATCCAGACCGCCGCCACCAAGCCGAGCAACCATAGCGCGAGAATCCGCGCCCGGCGTGTTCTCATGGCGTCGGATGAGCCCGCAGCGTCATCAACGAGCGGTCACCGTCCGTTTGCCGGATGTCGACCTTGAGCAGGGTGTCCTCGCTGCCGTCGATTTGGATCTGCGCGACGGTCTTCACGAGACGAGCGTCGATGGGCACCAACAGCAGGGTCCAGCGTGCGACGCTGCCCGAGAATTCGATGCGGAAGGAACGTTCCAAGCGCCCGCGATCGCCGGCCATCGTCGCGCGAATGCTGTCGACGAACGGCAGAATTTGCGGATAGGCTTGCAGATCGAGCACGCGACGGCGACCCCCACGCTCGATGGTCAGGACGTCGTCGTCGACGACGAGAGTTTCTGCACGGGGTTCGAGCGTGCGCTTTTCCAGTCGGTTCGGTGCATCGTAGAACAATTCGCCGGACGATTCGACCGGCCGCTTCAGCAGCGTCAAGAAATGCTGTTCGACGAAGCTTATCTGGCCGTGATGGCGTGCTGCCAGCCGACTCATCACCGCATCCAGATCGTCGCCTCCGGCGCGAGCCAATTCACTCCACGCCAAGAGCACCGCGCAGGCGACCAGGGCGAAGCGGGCGGTCTGTTTCAAGACGGGGTCTTATGGGCGGGCTTGCGCCAGAAGTCGAAGAAATTGAACCAATTGTAAGGATCGCAACGGCAGTATCGATCGAGCAGGGCGGCATAACGTTCGATCGCGTCGCGTACGGCGGCATCACGCGACCCGGCGGTCAGCTGCGAGAAATCCGCGATCGGTTCGAACGCTACGTGATAATGATTGGCGCCGCGATACAGACCCACCATAAAAATGACCGACCGGCGCAGGATGGCGGCGGTCCGCATCGGTCCTGTAGGTAAATAGGCTGGTTCACCCAAAATGCTCACTTCGTGCACAGGCTCGTCACCGAGCGTGCGATCGCCGAGCATGCCGACGAAAGCGCCACGATTGAGGCGTTCGGCGATGAGCAGCATGGCATCGATATGGCCCAGCGAAATGATGTCGGGTTTTGCGTGCGGATTGATGGCGGCCAGGATGGAGTTGATCTTCCGCGCGTTGTCCTCGTACATGGCCATCGATACCTGCAGGCCCGGTTGACGACGTCCGATGCTGCCGATGACTTCGAAGCTGCCCATGTGCGCGCCCATCAAGAAAGCGCCGCGCCCCAGCGCCACCTGAGCCCTCATGAGCGCTTCGCCGCTGATCGTGATTCTGAAGGTGTCGTACCGCTCGTTGATGAGGTAGACGCGATCATGAATGGTGGTGGCGAAGTTCAAGACGTGACGAAAGCGATCCCTCGCGCGGGGTTCGCGGTTCAACGCGCGGCGTAGATACCGGCGCGATTGGCGCCGGGCGCCGGGTGCGAACAAGAAGAAGTAGGAGACGATTCCATACAGCGCCATGCGACTGACCGTTCTGCCCAGGCGCAGCGACACGAAGGCCATGAAGCGCAACAGCCCGGCACTGCCGCGCTCCGACTGGCCGACCCATTGAGCGGCTTTAATGGCCATGTGCGGCAGCGGAACGGGGCCGGCATTCCGACAGCAAGCCCGAGGCCACCAGGACGGTGGCATGATGAATCGCAAAGCGAATGGAAGAGCCGCTCGTTACATGGTCGAGCATGAGCGCCGCGCCGGGCCCCACCGGCGCGAGAAATTTCACGCTCGCGATCTGCCAGTGAAGCAGATCGAGCCGGCGGCTGCGCATGATCTCGTAAAGCGCCTCGTCGAGGAGCGCGGCGCCGGGCAGGATGGGCGTGCCCGGAAAATGGCCGGCGAAGGCCGCATGATCCGCCGCGACTGGAAGTTCGCTCAGCATGAAGGCGAAGCATTGCCATGCAGATGTTTCTCCGCAAACGAAAGCAACGTCTCGTGCGGTAATTTTCCGGTGGCATTGCGCGGTAACTCATCGACCAGCAACAACGGCCGCGGCATAAAAACGGCATCGATGCGTTCGCGCAGGTGCCGCGTCAGCTGCGCGGTGGTCAGGGTCGGGGCAACCACGACGGCAGCCAGTCGCGCAACACCGGTATGCCCGCCGGCGGCCTCTTCGCGAAGAAAAAACGCGCCGTCGAGCACGCCGGGAATGGCATTGAGCTGCAGATTCAAATACGCGAAGGAGCTGCGTTTGCCCGCTACGTTGACCAGGTCGGCCGTGCGTCCGTGGAGAAGAAATTCCTCGTCGTTGAGACTTTCCAAGACATCGCACATGACGGTCCGCTGCTCGACGTGGCCGCCGAGGGCGAACACTTGGTCGGCGGTGGTTTCGAGGCTGACACCGGGCCAGAGGCGCCAGGTCGGCGAGCAGGCGGTTCTGCGTGTGGCGATTTGTCCGGTCTCCGTGGAGCCGTAGATTTCGAGCAGTCGAGTTTCGAATCGCGCCTCGACCTCGACCGCCAGCTCGGCCGTCAGCGGCGCGGTGGCGGAGACGATCAAGTCGACGGCCGGTAATGCGATACCTTCGGCCAACACGGTACGCAAATGGATGGGCGTCGAGATGAGCGCCCGCGGGCGCGGCACGGCGGCGACGGCGGCAGCGACGTCGGCCGGGTAGAACGGACGCTCCGCGCTGAACGCATTGCCGCTCAGCAGCGCCAGTAACACGGTCGATTCGAAACCGTACATATGCTGCGCGGGAACGGTGCCGACCAGCGTGTGGGTCCGCCCATCGAGCATGCCCAAACGAGGTGCGCCGTCGCTTACGCAGCGCGCCAACCGACCCCATGTCTTCTGGTGCGGGAGCGGGCGTCCGGTGGACCCCGACGTGAACACGATCGCTGCAATCTGCGCCGTCGGAATGTGCGGCACGTGCCAGTTGCCCGCCGCGCCCGCCAGCGGGGATGGATAAACGAACTGCGGCAGCCCGATGGGGCAGTCCGTCTCGTCGGTCAAGCACAACGCATCCGGTGCGAAGGAGGCCAGCTGTTTGATGACCTCCGGCGTATGGGTGGAGGGCAGCAAACTTACCCGCTGAGTCATCAAGCAGGCGGCCAGCCCGACGCTGAAATGGTAACGATCCGAGCACACGTTGAGCACGTGCCGGGTGGGCGGAAGCCGATCGGCGAGTCGTTCGGCGTCGAGCAGAAATTGATGGGCGCTGATCGGGCACCCCCTGCGATAGGCGATCACCGCGTCGGGAGAGGTATGCGAATACAGCGGGATGGTTTCCATCGTCGTTATCGGGGACTGGCTAAATAAACCCTCAGCGTGGCCATCAGACCGGCACGGGTTACCTGAGGCAGAACACGCCGCCGCACCCACTGTTCGACGACAAACATAGCACCGACTGACGGTAGGACGCAGAAGTTGATGTAACCCGACCAGATGCTGAGCGGTGCACTTACATATAAAAGTAGCGAGATACAGGGGACTGTGAAAAAGAATACGGCCCAGGCGAGCGTGACCTGCCGCGTGTAACGCACTTCGCGACCGGACAAGGGCCCGTGCACGCGGTCTGCGAGCCGGGTGCATAAGGCGACGCGGGGGTACCACAAGGAGCGGCTGAAGGTCAGCCCGAGCAGCAAGTACACGCCGCTTTCCTGCACCAGGGAGAACAGCGCGAAGTGACGTTGCGCCACCGGCCACACCGCATAGAGGACGGCCGTCAGCGCGGCCCATCCCAGCAGCGAAAGGAGCGGACGATCCCGCCGCCAGAGCAGCATCGCGGCGATCAGCGCGAGCGGCGCCAGGGCCAGCGCCGCTCCTAAGCCGTGCGCCCCTGTCGAATTGCTGTAATGGGCAAGCGCGGCATACGCGAAAACCAGCACGCAGGCCGCAGCGCACTGCAGCCTACCCGGCCAGCGCGAGCTCACTTCGTTCTCTGAACCGCAATGTAGTCGGCCAAATGCCGCAACGAACGAAAAATCTGCTGGTTGTCCTGGCTGTCCGCGCGCAACTGGATTCCGTATTGCTTGGATACCAGCAACGCCACTTCCAGGATGTCGATCGAATCGAGACCGAGGCCGTCTCCGTACAGCGAGGCATCGGGATCGATGTCCTCGACGGCGACTTCCAGGTTCAACGCCTGCACGAACAGGGCGGCTAGCTCGCGCTGGAGTTCGGCCTCGGCCAGAAACGTCGAGTTCTGCATGAGCGACGCGTTGTCGGACATAGGCACAGTTCAATTTAGTAGTAGGTGGGGTTCGGCATCCATATGCCCCGTTTGAACCATTATATAGGTGTAAGCCTGAGCGGCAACCGCCGACTGATCGAGGTATCCTCAACCGCATCGTGCAATCGCCGCATCCCCCCTTGAAGAACTATTACGCCCACGAAGCGGACAGAGATGGCTGGGTGCGTCAGCTTTTCGACGACACGGCGGGAGATTACGATCGGATCGAACGCACCATGGCATTGGGTTCAGGATCCTGGTACCGGCGCCGTGCGTTGGCTGAGTCGGGCCTCGCGCCCGGAATGCGTGTGTTAGACGTGGGCGTGGGTACGGGCCTCACCGCGCGCGAGGCCGCCATGCTGGTCGGTCCGAGCGGCACAGTCACCGGGGTGGACCCCAGCGCGGGGATGATGCAGCGTGCCGTGGTGCCGGCAGGCGTCGAACTGCTGCTGGGCAGTGCAGAGGCGGTGCCCTTAGCCGCCGACACCGTGGATTTCGTCTCGATGGGGTATGCGCTACGACATGTGGCGGATTTGTCCACGGCTTTTCGCGAATTCGCACGAGTGCTGGTTCCGGGCGGACGACTCTGCGTCCTTGAGATCACCGCGCCCGCGGGCCGCGCGGCGCGCCTGCTCTTGAAAGCCTACATGCGAGGAATCATACCGTTCATCTCGCGCGGCATCGCCCGGCACCGCGACGTGCCCAAGCTGATGCGCTACTACTGGGACACCATCGAAGCCTGTGCAAGTCCTGCGATCATCCTGGCGGCGATGAGCGACGCAGGCTTCGTCGACGTACGGCGAGTCGTATCCCTGGGTGTTTTCTCCGAATACCGGGCGCGAAAACCGCTATCGCAGCCGGCGCGCGAGGAGCAGCGGCAGACGCAGTAGGAAACCGCCAAACAGACGCGAATGCATCCACGTGAGCAATACGTTGTCGCGCCAGTAATTGAAGTGTGAGATGCCGCCTTCGTCGGGACGCAGGTAGCGGACGGGCGCCGGCAGGTTGACCGGGCGGACCCCAATCCAACAGAGGCGCACGACGGCTTCCACATCGAAATCAAAACGCCGCATCCAGCGCTGCCGATGCATGACGCGACTCAACGCGGCCATGGGATAGACCCGAAAGCCGTACAGCGAATCGCCGATCCCCGACCACAGGGTTTCGAGGTTCGCCCACCAGTTGGAAATCTTGCGTCCCCGGACGCGCAGACGCGGGGCGCTCGAGTCGAACACCGGGCATCCCAACACCATGACGCCCGGCAGTTCGATCGAGGTACGCATGAACTGCGGAATTTTCTCGGCCGGATGCTGACCGTCCGAATCCATGGTCAGCGCATGCGTGAAACCAGCGCCGAGGGCCGCTTGAATTCCGTGCAGCACGGCGGCTCCCTTGCCTGCATTCTCAGGCATCAACAAGACCCGCAGTCCCGGTTCTGTCGCGGCCAATCCCACCAACAGTTGCGCCGATCCGTCGGTGCTGCCATCGACCACCACCCACACCGGTTGCCACGAGTCGAGCGCGGCACGCACAGTCGCGACCACATGCGGCCCCGGGTTATAACTCGGAATCAGCACCAGATGAGTTGCGGAAGGCGCGGCCAAGGGCTATCCGCTCGGCAGCCAGCACGACTGCAGCGCGCCTTTAAGTTCGCTGCGATAGTACGCATCGAGTTCGTCACGGAACGCAGCCACCTCCACGGGCGGCGCGAAACGCTTGCCCAATCTGACCCGGTAGACGATGGGGAGGCTGGGTCGTCGAAACAGCGGCCATTGCTTGCTGAGGTAGGGCGAGTCGGTTTCGATGAGCAGAGTCTGCACGGGCACGCGCGCATGTTTGGCAATCAAGCCGACGCTACCCACCAAGGAATTGATCGGCGCCCGCGTGGTTCGGGTACCTTCAGGAAACAGCAACAGCAGGCCGCCGCGCCGCAGATGCGCCACCGACTCTTTGACCATTTGACGGGACGAGCCGTTACGCACATAGCGGGCTAGGCGGGAGCCGGAACCGAGAAACACGTTGCGCATCAGTTCCGCCTTCATGACGCAGACGATGTTCGGATGCCGGGTGAGAATGAGCAGGGCATCGATGAGGCAGGGATGGTTCGGCGCGAGAATGAGAGGCGGACCGCCCTGCAACGCATCGATCGCGCTCAAATCCAACCGATAACACCCCGTTGCGGACAAGGACCACGCGTACAGGCGAAAACCGGTGCTGATGCCGCGCCGGCCGACCGCAGTACCCAGTTCGCGCGGCAAAATGAAGTACAGCGGTATGGCGAACATCGACCAGGTCAGGCATATCAAGCCGAGCAGCGTCAATGACGTGTAGAGCGCGACGTACTCATACAGAAGTTTCCAGGGACGCGGCATCTACACGGTCCCGCGACGGTTGTGCACGGCAGGTCGACTCGTCTCAAACGTTGGTCACGTGTTCGGAGACGTTGGTGACACGTTCGGACTCGACCACTCGAATATTGGCCGCGCGCGTGCGGCGGGCA
>CAZZXZ010000150.1:0-7608 GCA_964658135.1 uncultured Acetobacteraceae bacterium
TGATCGACCCCGTCAAAGTGTCTGCCTACGGTAAGTTGGCGGGTGCCGCAATCCGCGCGGCCGGTGGTCGTTTTTTAGCCAGATCGACCGCCGATCGTGCCTACGAAGCGGGCCTGAAGACACGGACGACCGTCATCGAATTCGAATCGTTGGAGAAAGCCATCGCCCTGCACGACAGCGATGCTTATCAGGCTGCCCTGGCGGCTCTCGACGGCGGCGCCGTGCGTGACTTGCGGATCGTGCAGGGCGAACCCGATACCTGAGGCGTTCAGAAATTCAATGCGGTCTTGAGCCCCAGGATCAATTGATCGCCATAGACGGCCGTGCCGTCAGGATGCCTGACGTACTGAATGTTAGGCCGCAAGGTTAGAAAGCCCCACGGGGCCCAGCCATAAAAAAGCTCGACCACGTACTCGGTGCCCTGTATGGGCAGCCGGGTGCCGGTGAATTCGTTCTGCAGCCGCTCACCCTCGGCCACCCGGCTGTTGATGTGGTTTTGGCCGATACCCAGGCCGAGCGTATCGGCCGGACGCTGCGGAAAGGGGCCGTTGTACTGCACGCCCACCGCGATCTGCCGGTCCAATAACGAAGCGGTTTCACGATCCGTTTGCGTGACGTTCAGAAATACGCTGGCACCCCGAGGGGACCCGCTACCATTTACTTTTTGCTCCACGTTCAAGTAAACGCCGCTGCTGGAGTGGCGTCGCAGCGGTGCGGCTCCGGTCAATACCAAGGGCTGATGATCGATGTCGTAGTACACGTCGTCGAGGTTCGACGTGTCGACCCAGGCGCCCACTTTGTACGTGCCGGGCAGCCCGTGCGGCGACGGCGTCCAGGCCAATTCCAGCGGAATCAGTGCGCCGGTGGTCCCGGACGGATTGTCCGGAAACAGTCCATTCGCTTCGGCCCAGTTGTCATCGATGTAGGTCGGGTTGACTTGATAGATCCCGAGCTGCACGTAGGTGTCGCTGCTCGGCTCGATTTTGAGCCGCGTACCCCACTGACTGACCGGCCAGTTGTACCAATAATCGCCGCGCAGGTTACCGGGCGGGGCGCCGCAAAATGTCAGATTTTGGAAGTTGCACGAGAAGGCGGCGAAGTCCTCCCCATCGGTTACGCGCCCGACCTTCCAATCGATCCGGCCATCGAGCCATGCCTGGTCGTACCAGAATTGCGTCAAGCGCCAGGTCTGTCCGCGCCCGTACACCTCCTGCACGAGCTGAGTATCGTGCAGATCGGCCTTGGTGACGAGATCCGTGCCGTTACGGTCGGTTACCGTTAACTGAACCTTTCCCCCCGGCAAACCCGTCACCTTGTCCAGATCGAGTTTCACCCCGAACACGAGCTGATCGGTGTAGGCCCATTCGTTCTCGTTTCCCCCGTGCGGATTGGTTGCCGTTTCCGTACCGTAGCTGAAGGTCAGGTCGATGCCGCGGTCGTGCAACTCGCTGCGCACCCCACCCCAATCTCCGGTCAATGTCTTGGACCCTTCGGCAACCGCCAGTGGGCCACCCAGCGACGTGAGCGCCGGAATCAGCATCGCACAATGAATAAGGCAGGCTCGACGCCGCAGGATCAGCATGGGGCGGGATTCCATTTTGGTAAATCACCATGCAGTGTACCTGCGTCACCTGACATACTTATTCCTACCAATGGATCTATTCGGAATACCACCATGAACGACATCACGCTTTGGGGCTTTGACGGTTCGACGTACGTGCGCACGGTGAAAATGTTGCTGTCGGAAAAAGCCTGTACCGATTACAAGCAGGTGCCCCTCAACGTTCTCGAGGGGGAGCCGAAAAAACCTGAGCATTTGGCGCGGCATCCGTTCGGTAAAGTCCCGGTACTCGATCACGCCGGGATGCGCCTGCTGGAAACGAGCGCCATCACACGGTACCTGAACGACGTGCTGCCCGGACGCTCGTTGAGTCCGGCCACGCCGAAGGACCGCGCGCGCATGGACATGGCCATCGGCATCATCGATTCGTACGGATATGCCGCGTTGGTGGGCGGCGTCGCTGCATACCATCTCTTTCCTGACTTCGTCGGCGGCAAAAATGATGCGGCGCGACAAGCTGGGCTGGAAAACGGAAAGAAAGTGCTCGACTTCGTCATGCAGACCAAAGGGTCCTCGCCCTACATTGCGGGAGAACTCAGTCTTGCCGATCTGTATCTTGCACCGATTGCCTTTTATGTGTCGCTCACGCCCGACGCCGCCGGGTTGTTCGGCGCCGCCGGGTTTCAAGCGTGGTGGACCGCCGTGCAGGGCCTGCGGTCTTTCAAGGATACCCAGCCCGATCTCGGCTGATCTACAAGGCGGTCCAATCGAGAATGATCTTGCCCGACTTGCCGGAATTCATGATCTCGAAACCCTGGATGTAATCATTGACGCCCAAGCGGTGCGTTATGACGGGGCGTACGTCCAGACCGCTTTGCAACATGCTCGACATCTTGTACCAGGTCTCGAACATCTCGCGCCCGTAAATGCCTTTGATGACCAGCCCCTTGAAAATAACTTCATTCCAGTCGATGGCCGTTTCGCCGGGCGGAATACCGAGCATCGAGATGCTGCCGCCGTGGTTCATCGTGCGCAACATCTCGCGCAAGGCAACCGCGTTTCCAGACATTTCGAAACCGACGTCGAAACCCTCCTCCATGCCCAGCGATTTCATCGCTGCATCGAGGGAGTCTCGCGACACATTGAGCGTCTTCGACGCACCCATGGCCGCAGCCAGCTCGAGTCGATAGTCGTTGACGTCGGTGATTACGATGTGACGCGCACCGCAATGGCGTGCGATGGCCACGGCCATGATACCGATCGGGCCGGCGCCGGCGATCAGCACGTCCTCACCCACCACGTTGAACGCGAGCGCGGTGTGAGTGGCATTGCCGAACGGATCTAAAATGGAGGCGACTTCATCGTCGATGGCATTCGGCAGCTTGAAGACATTCGCGGCCGGTATGGTCAAGTACTCGGCGAACGCACCGGCCCGATTCACGCCCACGCCTTGCGTGTTGCGGCACAGGTGCCGCCGACCCGCCCGGCAGTTGCGGCAATGCCCGCACGTGATGTGGCCCTCGCCCGACACCCGATCGCCCGTCTCGAAGCCGCGTACTTCGCTACCCATGTCGACGATGACGCCCGAGTATTCGTGTCCCACCGCCATGGGCACCGGAACCGTTTTCTGCGCCCAGGCATCCCAATTGTAAATATGCATGTCGGTGCCGCAAATGGCGGAGCGATGCACTTTGATGAGCACGTCGTTATGGCCCACCGAGGGTTCGGCCACATCCTGCATCCAGATGCCAGGTTCCGCGCGTGCCTTGACGAGTGCCTTCATAAGATCCCCAGTTCGCGGCCCGCGCGACCGAAAGCCTGCACCACCCGATCGAGTTGAGCCGTGCTGTGCGCGGCGTTCATCTGGGTCCGGATCCGCGCCTTGCCGTGGGGTACCACCGGAAACGCGAACGCCACGACGTAAACACCATCGGCCTGCATTCGCTCGGCGAGGCGGACCGCACTGGGCGCATCGCCCAGCATCACCGGAATGATGGGATGTTCACCCGCAAGCAGATCGAATCCCAAGCTCTGCATCTCGGTGCGGAAATGACGCGCATTGGCGTGCACCCGCTCGCGCAATTCCGGTGAACTCTCGAGCAGATCGAGAACGCACAGGGTGGCCGCCACCACGGTGGGTGCAATGCTGTTGGAGAACAGATACGGCCGCGAGCGTTGCCGCAGCCAGCCGACGATCTCGCGCCGCGCAGACACATAACCACCGCTGGCGCCGCCCAACGCCTTGCCGAAGGTGCCCGTCATGATGTCGACCCGGTCCATCACGCCGTGCAATTCGTGCGAGCCGCGGCCGCGTGCGCCGATGAATCCGGTGGCGTGCGAGTCGTCCACCATGACCAGCGCTTCGTAGCGCTCGGCCAGATCGCAAATATCGCGGAGCTTGGCAATCGAGCCGTCCATCGAGAAGACCCCGTCCGTGGCGATCAATCGCACGCGCGCGGATTGGGAGTCTTGCAGCGCATGCTCCAATTCGTTCATGTCGTTGTTGGCAAACCGTAAGCGCCGCGCCTTGCACAACCGGATGCCGTCGATGATGCTCGCATGATTCAAGGAATCGCTGATGACCGCATCCCGCTCGTCGAGCAAGGTTTCAAAAAGACCGCCGTTCGCATCGAAGCAGGACGAGTAGAGGATCGTATCCTCCATCGACAAATAGGCACTCAGGCGCTCTTCCAACTCACGGTGAATGCCCTGCGTGCCGCATATGAACCGCACCGAGGCCATTCCGTACCCGTAACGCGAGAGCGCCTGCCGGGCGGCAGCGACGACCGCCGGATGATTGGCGAGACCGAGGTAATTATTCGCGCACAGGTTGATCATTTCCCGGCCGTCGGCGAGCGTCACGACGGGTCCCTGGGGCGAGCCGATGAGGCGCTCACGTTTCGAAAGGCCGGCGGCAACAAGCGCCTGCGTGTCATCGTGCAGGCGCGTGCGAAGTTCTTTCAGAGCGTCCATCGGGCTATTATAGCGATCGCATGACAGTTCGCGATGCACAGGACGTTCACCGTCTCGATAAATGGCTATGGCATTGCCGGTTTTACTCCACCCGCAGCCTCGCCACCGCCGCCATCACTGGGGGTAAGGTGCATCTGAACGCTGAGCGCATCAAGCCCGCTCACCGGGTCCGTATCGGCGACCATCTGAGTCTATCGTTGGCGGGGATCATCGCCGAGTTCGAGGTGCTGGCGCTGCCCCACCGTCGCGGTCCGGCCGCCGAAGCCCAGGTCTGCTATCGGGAAACGCCGCTAAGCACGGAGCGCCGTGCGAAGTTTCGCGAACAACACAAGCTCGCGCAATTATCGAGACCGCAATCCGATGCTAGGCCCGATAAACGGGATCGGCGGCGCTTGCTGCAACTGCAGCGTGACCAAACCTGAAGCCGGACGTTTTCACCTAGAGCCAGACGTCGGTCATGTTGTCGGGATCGTCCAAATCGCACTGGCTGGCGGTCTCCGGTTGAATGGTCGCCCAGGACCCCTGATGCCAAAGTGCGGTGGCCAGCCCTGCCGGCGGAAGGTCGGTATTCTGACGCGTGGGGCCCAGCCGGCTGACGAGCTGGCTCAAGCCGGGATTGTGGCCGCAGATCAACACGTGACCCGCCGTGGCCTTGCAGCGTCCCAGCGTCGTCCAGAGTGTTTCCGGCGAGGCCAGGTACAATTCGCGCGCGCCTTGGATCTGCTTGGCATCGAGTTCGCAGGCGGCCGCCACGATCGCGGCGGTCGTCCAGGTTCGTTCGGCAGGACTGACCAGAATGAGGTCGGGCAACAAATTCCGGCGCGCGATCCGCGCGGCCATTTCCTGCACGGCGAGGGTGCCGCGGTGGGTGAGGGCGCGCTCGAAATCCTCCGGGCAACTATCCAGAGGCTGCGCCTCGCCATGCCGCAACAACGTCAGTCTGAGCGTACCCATACGTGCCCATCCGCTAATCGGGTGTCGAACACGCGCACCGCTTCGTAGGCCGGCGGCGAGAGCGCTGCGCCAGTACGCAGGCAAAAACGCGCCCCGTGGCGCGGACACAGAATTTCGGTACCCTCGATGGTTCCACCGATCAACTCCGCACCATCGTGCGTGCAAATATCTTCAATCGCAAAATACTCGCCGCCGCTGCAGACCACGGCCACCATCCGATGGCCGACGGGTAGAGAAATTGCCTGGCCGTCCGCCAGCGCCGCCGCGAGTCCCGCATCGATCCACTTCACATCGGGTCCTTACATCATTCCGGTTTGTAATCTTGCCTCATCGGACATCATGGTCTGGTTCCAAGGCGGATCGAAGATCAGCTCGACGCTCGCCCGCGACACGGTCGGCACGATTTCCACCTTGTCGCGCACGTCCTGCACCAGAACCTCGCCCATCCCGCAACCGGGCGCCGTCAGCGTCATCTTGATGTCCACCGAGCGCGTCGCGTCGTCGTTCTTGCTGACTTCGCATTCATAAATCAGCCCTAAGTCAACGATATTGACCGGAATCTCGGGGTCATAGCAAGTCCGCAGCTGCTGCCAGACGATGTTCTTGATGTCCTCTTCCGTGGCCCCCGGAGGTACCTGCGGCGCCACCGCGGCCGTCTTGCCGATCGCATCCGCCTCGCGTCCGGCGATACGAAATAAGTTGCCATCGACGTACACGGTGAAGCTGCCGCCCAATGCCTGCGTGATGTACCCCACGGACCCCACCTTCAAGGTCACCTCCACGCCCGCCGGTATCGCCACCGCCGTGACTTCGCGCTGCACCACGATGGGTTCGTTTTCGTAGGAATGCATGGTCGTGCTTTATTCCGTGGATACCGCAGGTAGATGCCGGGCGTCGGAGGCGCGCAGCGCCGATGCCAGGGTGTGCCAACACAAGCTCGCGCACTTCACGCGCGCGGGAAATTCGCGAACCCCCGAGAGCGCCGCAAGCTTCCCCAACTCGTCGTTCGAAGCCGCATCGTCGGTCAACAGGCGATGCACCCGATCGAACAGCAGCAGCGCTTCCTCGCGCGTTTTGCCCTTGACCGCCTCGGTCATCAAAGAGGCCGACGCCGTCGAAATGGCACAACCCTCTCCGTCGAAGCGGATATCCGCGATGGTCGGCCCGGTCATTTTGAGCCGTACGGTCAGTCGATCGCCGCACAAGGGATTGAATCCTTCCACGCTCGCATCCGCCGGCTCGAGCGGGCCGAAGTTACGCGGCTTGCGGTTATGGTCGAGGATCACATCCCGATATAGGTCATTGAGTTCCATCGTATTTAACTCTTAAGCGAACATCGTGCGTGCGCGCTCGACCGCTGCGGCGAGACGCTCGACTTCGGCGAAGGTATTGTAAAACGCGAACGAGGCACGCGCGGTAGCCGGCAGCTTGAAAAACTCCATCACCGGCATGGCACAGTGATGGCCGGTGCGAATGGCAATCCCCTCTTCGTCGAGAATGGTGCCGAGATCATGCGGATGCACCCCCTTGACCACGAAGGACACGAGGCTGGCTTTATCGTCCGCCGTACCGACGATGCGCAGCCCTTCGATGGAGGACAACTGCGCCGTGGCGTACTGCAAGAGGGCGTGCTCGTGTGCCTGAGCGCCGTCGAGATCCACACCGTCCAGGTATCCGATCGCCGCCCCGAGACCGATGGCGCCCGATATGTTGGGCGTCCCCGCCTCGAATTTATAAGGCAAGACGTTGTACGTGGTCTTGCCGAAGCTCACCGACAGGATCATGTCGCCGCCGCCCTGCCAAGGCGGCATACGGTCGAGAAGCGACTCGCGACCGTACAAAATACCGATCCCGGTGGGGCCAAATAATTTATGACCGGAAAAAGCATAAAAATCGCAGTCCAAGGATTGAACGTCCACCGCCACGTGCGGGACTGCCTGCGCGCCATCGATCAGCGTCACGATCCCGCGGGCTTTGGCGGCCGCCATCAAGCGCCGCACCGGAAGTACGGTGCCGAGTGAGTTCGACACATGGGAAAAGCCGAACAGTCGGGTCCGCTCGTTCATCAAGGCCTCGACTGCTTCGACATGCACTACGCCGCGCGCGTCGATCGGCACGAC
>CAZZXZ010000151.1:0-7601 GCA_964658135.1 uncultured Acetobacteraceae bacterium
CATGATGTGGCTGGCTCGCTTCATGATGTGGCAGGCTCGGCGGCCGCGCCGGAGTCACCGGGGGGCTCGGCAAAGCCGAATTGGGAGATCCAGGTATTCAGTCGATCCATGTAGAGGTAAATCACCGGCGTCGTGAACAGAGTCAACGCCTGGCTCACGATCAGTCCGCCAACGATGGCGATGCCGAGCGGTCGGCGCAGTTCGGAACCCATCCCGGTCCCGATGGCCAGGGGAACCCCACCCAGCAGGGCCGCCATGGTCGTCATCATGATCGGCCGAAACCGCAGCAGACACGCCTCGAATACCGCCTCCTTGGGGGTTTTGTGATCGCGCCGCTCAACCTCGATGGCAAAGTCGATCATCATGATCGCATTCTTCTTCACGATGCCGATCAGCAGAATGATCCCGATCAAGGCGATGATGCTGAGTTCGGTATGCGTGAGCAACAACGCCAGCAGCGCCCCGACGCCTGCCGAAGGCAGCGTGGACAGTATGGTGATCGGATGAATGTAACTCTCGTAGAGAACCCCGAGGACGACATAGACGGCGGCAATCGCCGCCGCGATCAATAGAGGCTCCGACGCGAGCGAATCGGTGAATGCCTGGGCGGTACCGCTGAACGAGCCCGTGATCGTCGACGGCACGCCCGCTTCGCGCTTTGCGGCATTGATCAAATCGACGGCCGTCCCCAGGGCTATGCCCGGCGCGAGATTGAACGAAAAGGTCACCGACGGAAAGACGCTGGAGTGATTGATCGCCAGCGGCGCCGTCGAGGGCTCGTAATGGGTGAATGCGGACAACGGCACCATGCCGCCGCTGGTCGAGGACAGGTAGACGCTGCGGAGGGCGCCGGGATCCTGCCAAAACGCGGGATCGACCACCATGACCACGAAGTATTGATTCAACTGCGTATAGGTGGTGGCGATTTCCCTTTCGCCGAAAGCGTCGTACAGCACGTTGTCGATGGCCTGCGGCGTGATGCCGAGGCGCGCCGCGGTCGGCCGGTCGATCACGAGATTGGCCGCGGGTCCGCTGTTCTGGGCATCGCTGTTGACGTCCGTGAGCTGACGAATTTTCTTCATGGATTCGAGAAGCACCGTGCCCCAGTGATTGAGCGTCGGCAAGCTGTCGCTCGCGATGGTGTACTGGTATTGGGCTGAACTCTGCCGGCCCCCCACCCGGACATCCTGCACCGCCTGCAGAGTCAACGTTGCACCGGGCACGGCCGCCAATTTCGGACGCAGGCGGTTGATGATCCGATCGGCCGACACCTTGCGCTCCGCGAGCGGTTTGAGCGCGATGAAGACGCGTCCCGTGTTGGTGGTGGTGCCGCCGCCACCGCCGGTGAACATCAATACGGTGTCGACGCCGGGGTCCTCTTTGGCGATCGCGGCCAAGCGCTGGATCTTTTGCTGCATGTCCTGAAAGGAAATCGACTGGTCGGCGACGATGTTGCCGTTCAGCCTGCCGGTGTCCTGTTGTGGAAAGAATCCTTTCGGAATTTCGATGTACAAGTACACGTTGAGGGCCAGCGTCGCGATGGCGACGATGAGCACCAGCAGCGAATGCTCGAGCACCCACGTCAGACTGTGTTCATAGCCCTTCAAGATGCGCTCGAACGCCCGCTCGCTCGCCATGTACCACCTACCATGGACGGCCTTGGTCCGCAGCAGCATGGCGCACATCATGGGCGTCGTGGTCAACGAGACGACCAGCGACACCATGATGGCGATGGACAGCACCACGGCGAATTCGCGAAACAATCGGCCGATGATGCCGCCCATCAACAGGATGGGGATGAACACCGCCACCAGCGAAATGCTCATGGACAGCACCGTGGATCCGATCTCGGCGGCTCCCTTGATGGCCGCCGACTCGGCGTCCATGCCCATTTCTCGATACCTCGTGATGTTCTCGAGCACCACGATCGCATCATCCACCACGAATCCCGTGGAGATGGTCATCGCCATCAGTGACAAATTATCGACGCTGTATCCCAGCACGTACATGGCCGCCAACGTACCGATGATGGAGGCGGGTACCGCGACCAACGGAATCAAGGTCGCGCGAAACTCACGTAGAAAGATGAAGACGACCAACACCACCAACCCCACCGAGAGCAACAGCGTACTCTCGATGTCCGTCACAGAAGCGCGGATGGTCTGGGTTTGGTCGAGCCCGATGGTCATCATGATCGTCGGATCGATGCTCGCATGCAGAGCCGGCAGCGCCGCCTTGATCGCGTCCACCGTGGTGATGATGTTGGCGCCCGGCTGCCGGAAGATGATGAGCAGCGCCGCCGGCCGGCCATTCGTCAGTCCCAACGAGCGCACCGTCTGCACCGAATCGGAGACCGCCGCAACGTTCGACAACCTGACCGGCTGACCATTGCTGTACGACACGATGATCGGCCGGTAGTCGGCGGCCTTCAGCAATTGATCGTTGGCGCCGATGCTCGAGCGTACGTCGGCATTCGAAAAACTTCCCTTGGCCAGGTTGCTCGTTTGCGCGGCAATCGCGGTGCGCACCGTGTCGAGCGCGATGCGGTAACCGCTCAGTTGGGTCGGGTTGACTTCGACCCGGACCGCCGGCGCCGAACTGCCGCCCACCGTCACTTGACCGACGCCGCCGATCTGCGAGAGGCGCTGTTCCAGGATCGTCGAGGCGGCATCGTACAGCGCGGATGGCGGCAGCTTGTCCGAGGTCAACGCGATGATCATGATGGGCGCGTCCGCCGGATTGACCTTGCGATAGGTGGGATTGTTCGGCAGGTTGGTCGGTAGATACGCGCGTGCGGCATTGATCGCCGACTCGACGTCGCGGGTCGCGGCATCGATGCTGCGATTCAAATCGAACTGCAGCGTGATGCTCACCTGCCCCAACGAGCTTTGCGAGGTCATTTCGGTGACGTCGGAGATCCGGCCGAACTCGCGCTCGAGCGGCGTCGCCACCGACGAGGCCATGATTTCCGGGCTGGCCCCGGGTAAGGAGGCCTGCACCGACACGGTCGGGAAATCCACCTGCGGCAGCGGTGATACCGGCAACACCCGGAACGCCGACAGCCCCGACAGAACCAATGCGGCCGTGAGCAGCGTGGTCGCGATGGGACGCCGGATGAACGGCGCGGAGAAATTCATGACTGAGCTTGCGGCGGCGGCAGTGCCGGTAGAGTCGGTGGCGGCGTGGCCGCCGGCGGCCAGCGGCGTTTGCGCCAGGCGGAGATCCGTGCCGCCAGGCCGTCGAAGAACAGATAAATCACCGGCGTGGTGTACAACGTCAGCAACTGACTGCAGATCAGGCCGCCGACGATGGTGATGCCGAGCGGTCGCCGCAGTTCGGAACCGACGCCGTGCCCGAACGCGAGCGGCATGGCGCCGAGCAGCGCCGCCATCGTGGTCATGAGAATGGGCCGGAAGCGCAACAGGCAGGCTTCGCGGATCGCGTCGAACGGAGTTTTATTCTCCTTGCGCTGAGCCTCCAGAGCGAAGTCGATCATCATGATCGCATTTTTTTGCACGATACCGATCAATAGGACGATCCCGATGATGGCGACCACCGATAAATCGTCCCCGGAAATCAGCAGCGCCAACAGCGCCCCGACGCTCGCCGACGGCAGCGTCGACAGGATGGTGAGCGGATGGATGTAGCTTTCGTAGAGCACGCCGAGCACGATGTACACCGTGAGCAGCGCGCTCAACACCAAAATACCTTCGTTGCTCAACGAGCCGACGAAGGCCTGCGCCGTGCCTTGGAAGCCGTCGAGCATCGCGGTCGGCGTCGGCATCTCCTGCTGCACTTTCTGGATCGCGGTCACGGCTGCGCCGAGCGATGCGCCCTGGGCCAGGTTGAACGAGACCGTGGTGGCCGGAAACTGTCCCATGTGACTGATGAGCAGCGGCGCGGTGATTCGCGATGTGTGGGTGACGGCGCTCAAGGGCACCGGCGTCGCACTGGTCGAATTCAGGAATATGTCGCTCAGATGGTCCGGATTCGTTTGAAACTCCGGTTGCACCTCCATGATCAAGTGGTATTGGTTCAGCTGAGTGAACAGGGTCGACACCTGTCGCTGACCAAACGCATCGTACAGAGCATTGTCGATGCCGGTCGGCGTGAGACCGAGACGCGAAGCCGTGGGCCGGTCGATCTGCAGCGCGACTTGACGGCCGCCGTTCTGCTGATCGCTGGCGACATCCTCGAGCTCGGGCAGCTGCTGCAGCCGGCGCACGAAGCGAGCGGAGTACTGCGCCAACTCGGTCGCGTTCGGGTCCTGCATGCTGAACTGGTATTGGGTGCGGCTGACGACGTCTTCCACCGATATATCCTGCACGGGCTGCATGTACAGGCTGATCCCGTTGAGACTGCGTACCGCGCTCGACAAATCACGGATGACCTCGCCGGCGGACTTGCGCTGCGCGAGCGGCTTGAGGTTTATTTGTATGCGTCCGCTATTGAGCGTCGTATTGGTGCCGTCGACGCCGATGAACGACGACAGACTGTCGACCGCGGGATTGCGCAGAATAGTGGCCGCCAGCTGCTGCTGAAGTTGCGCCATTTTCGCGAACGAGACGGTTTGTCCCGCCTCGGTGACCGCCTGGATTTCGCCGGTGTCCTGCACCGGAAAAAAGCCTTTCGGAACGATGAGAAACAACAGGAGCGTGACCACCAGCGTACCCGAGGCAACCAGCAGGGTCAGGCCGCGGTGCTCGAGCACCCAGTCGAGAGTGCCTTCGTAGAACGCGATGATCCTTTCGAACACCCGTTCGGAGGCCCGGTAGAAACGGCTCTGCTGCCCGGTGTCCCTGTGCCGTAGGAGCTTCGCACACAGCATCGGAGTCAATGTGAGCGACACCGCCGCAGAGATCAATATGGTGACGCTCAGCGTGATGGCGAACTCGCGGAATAGCCGTCCGGTGATGTCGCCCATGAACAGCAGTGGGATCAGCACGGCGATCAACGATACGGTGAGCGACATGATGGTGAAGCCGATCTGTTCTGCGCCCTTCAGCGCGGCGGCCAGAGGGCGTTCGCCCTCCTCGACATAACGCGTGATGTTCTCGATCATCACGATGGCATCGTCGACCACGAAACCGGTCGAAATCGTCAGCGCCATCAAGGTCAGATTATTCAGGCTGTAGCCCAGTGCGGACATCACGCCGAACGTTCCCACCAACGACAGGGGTACCGCGACGGCGGGGATGATCGTCGCCGCGAAGGTTCGCAAAAACAGGAAAATGACCGCCACCACGAGCGCGATACAGAGCATCAGCTCGAATTCGACATCCGCAACCGAGGCACGCACGGTGGTCGTGCGGTCGGTGAGCACCGCGATTTTGATGACCGGCGGAATGGTGGCTCGCAGTTTGGGCAGCAGCGCCTTGATGCTGTCGACCACACTGATGATGTTGGCGCCGGGTTGGCGTTGAATGTTGACTATCACCGCCGGAACGTTGTTCATCCAGGCCGACAGCTCGGTGTTCTCCACACCGTCGATGACCTTGGCCACGTCGGTGAGCATGACCGGCGCGCCGTTTTGGTAGGCGATGACCACTTTGCGAAACTCGGCGGCGCTCGTAATCTGATCGTTGGCGCCGATTTGAAAGCTCTGCGTGGGTCCGTCGAAACTCCCCTTGGCCGTATCGAGGCTGGTCGCGGTCAGCGCGGTGCGCACGTCCTCGAGATTCAGACCGTAGGAAGCGAGTTGCGTCGGATTGACCTGGACCCGCACGGCGGGCTTTTGACCGCCGCTGATGGTCACCGCACCGACGCCGGCAAGCTGCGAAATTTTCTGTGCGAGGCGCGTGTCGGTGTAGTCCTCGACCTGGCTGAGCGGCATCGAATCAGAGGTCAGCGCCAAGGTCAGGATGGGCGCGTCGGCCGGATTTACCTTGCTGTAGACCGGCGGCAACGGCAGGCCCGTCGGCAGATAATTTTGTGCGGCGTTGATCGCCTCTTGAACGTCCTCCTCCGCCACGTCGATGTTGAGACTCAGGTTGAATTGCAGCGTGATGACCGAGGCACCGGCTGAACTCGTCGAGAGCATTTGGGTGAGACCCGGCACCTCGCCGAGCTGCCGCTCCAGCGGCGCGGTGATGGCGGTCGCGACCACGTCCGCATTCGCGCCGGGATAAAAGGTCATGACCTGCATGGTCGGATAATCGACCTCCGGCAGTGCCGCGATGGGCAGCTGCCGATAGCCGATGATGCCGATCAACAAAATCGCCGCCATCAGCAACGACGTCGCGATCGGGCGCAGGATGAACGGACGCGACGGATTCATCCGCTGTTCTGGGTCGTTGTATTGGCCTCCGCCGGCGTCGCGTCCCGTTGGACGATTTTTGAGCCGTTTTGTAATTTGTCGAATCCGTCGGTGACGAGTTTGTCGCCGGGATTGACGCCCGTGACGGCGGAGGTCTCACCCTCGGTCGCGAGGATCGTGACGTCGGTGGACTTGACGGTGCTGTCGGGCTGTTCGACGTAGACGAACGCGGTGTTGTTGTTGCGCTGGATTGCTGCTTGCGGAACCAGATTGACCTGGCTCAGCGTCTTGACCAGCAGGCGTGCGTTGACGAATTGGTTGGGGAAGAGTTCGTAGTGGGTGTTGGGAAAGCTCGCACGCACGCGCACGGTGCCCGTCGTCGTATTGACTTGGTTGTCCACCGTCAGCAGCGTGCCGGCGGCGAGCTGGTGTTGCTTGGACCGATCGAGGGCGATGACCGGCATCTTACGGCCGGTCGCCATCTGCGCCGTCGTTTCATCGATGGAATCTTCCGCGATGGTGAATATGACGGTGATGGGTTGAAGTTGCGTGACGACGCACAGGGCGGTGGTGCCATCGGCCGTCACGACATTGCCGGGATCGATGTCGCGCAGACCGACTCGACCGTCGATTGGGGCGACGATGCGGGTGAAGTCGAGGTTCACCTGCGCGGCGGCCAGCGTACCCTCATCGAGCTTCACGGTGCCTTCGTCCTGCTCCACCGTCGCTTGCTGCGTGGCCAGCGTCTGTTGTGGGATGGCATGCGCTGCGTAGGAGTTCTGATAGCGGACCAGGTCGATGCGCGCATTTTTCAAGGTCGCTTGATCGCGCGCCAGCTGCCCTTGACCTTCGCGCACCACCGCACGGTAGGGGCGTGGGTCGATGACGGCCAACAAGTCACCTTTCTTGACCAACTGACCTTCCTTGAACGGCACGGCCACGACCTGACCACTGACCTGGCTGACGATGGTGGCCGTATACACCGGCGTCACCGTTCCGAGGCCATCGAGATACACGTCGATACTACCGATGGTCACCGCCGCAGACCCAACCGGAATGGCCTGGTTGGTCGAAGCCTTGGGAGCCGGCCCGGCCATGTTGCGATGGATCAGCCAGGCGCCGATCAATAACAGCGCCAGCGCAAGGCTGATGAGTATCCAAAAGTGACTTTTCTTCGAATCGACTGCGGGCGCCGTGGGCGCGGGCGTATTGGGCACGAGTTCTCGCTCAATTCAAACGTATGTCAGCTCAACTCAAACGTATGTCAATCGTATTTCAAGGTCCGCGCGTGTCAATGCCCGCGCGCGCGACCCGGGATGGACGGCGCGCCACCGCGCCCACCCCC
>CAZZXZ010000152.1:0-7564 GCA_964658135.1 uncultured Acetobacteraceae bacterium
CGTCCGCATGACCGTGGATGCGCCGCAAACCGACGTCTTGCCGGAGACCATCGCGCTCGACGTGGTGCACGAGGACGAGGCGGTGCTGGTGGTGAACAAGCCGGTGGGCCTGGTGGTGCATCCGGGGGCGGGAAATCCGAACCACACGCTGCAGAACGCCTTGCTCGGCCGCGAGCCGTCGCTGGCCTCGCTGCCGCGCGCCGGGATCATTCATCGTCTCGACAAGGACACCAGCGGCCTTTTGGTGGTGGCGCGTACGCCGCAGGCGCATACCTCGCTGACCCGGCAACTGCTGGCGCGCACGGTGGCGCGCGAATATCTCGCGGTCTGCGTCGGCGTCATGACGGGCGGCGGCACCATCGACGAGCCGATCGGGCGCCATCGCGCCGACCGCTTGCGCATGGCCATACGCAGCGACGGCCGGCCCGCCGTCACGCATTACCGGGTGCTCGAGCGGTTTCGCGCGCACACCTTGCTCAACGTCAAGCTCGAGACCGGCCGCACCCATCAGATCCGTCTGCACCTGTCGCATTTGCGCTATCCCATCGCGGGCGATCAAGTGTACGGCGGCCGTTTCGCCCTGCCGCGCGGCGCCACGGCGCCGTTGATCGAGATGTTGCGCGGCTTCAAGCGTCAGGCCTTGCATGCCGCGACGCTCGCCTTCGATCATCCGCAAAGCGGCACGCGCTTGAGTCTGACCAGTGCGATCCCGGCGGACTACGCCGCGCTGCTGGACGCGCTGCGCGCCGATGCGCATACGGCCGAGCGGGCGGCGGCCGCCGGTCGATGAAGGTCGCCGCACCGCATGCCCCGCGGTGGGTGACGCCGCAATGGCCGGCGCCGACCGCCGTCCGAGCGCTGTCCACCCTGCGTAGCGGCGGCGCGAGCCGGCCGCCGTTCGCCTCGCTGAATTTGGGCGAACACGTCGGCGATGCGGCCTTGGCCGTGGTGCGCAATCGGCGGTCCTTGCAGGAGGCGGCCGGACTGCCCAACGAGCCGGCGTGGTTGGTGCAGGTGCATGGCACCGCGGTGGTGGATTTGGATGCCGCGACGGCGGGCTCGGCGGCGCGTACATCACCCACCGCCGATGCGGCGGTGACCGGCCAACCCAATACGGTCTGCGCCATTCTCACCGCCGACTGTCTGCCCGTGTTGTTTGCCAACGATGCCGGCGATCGCGTGGGGGCCGCGCATGCCGGCTGGCGCGGCCTCGCCGCCGGCGTGATCGAGTCCACCGTGGCGGCGCTCGGCGTGCCGACGCACACGCTCATGGCCTGGCTGGGGCCCGCCATCGGTCCGCAACATTTCGAGGTGGGCGCGGAAGTCCGCGACGAGTTCTTGATCGACGATCCCGGTTCGGCCGGCGCCTTCGCACGCAACGAGCGAGGCCGCTTCATGGCGGACTTGTTCGTCCTGGCGCGGCAGCGACTCGCGCGTTTAGGGATAGACCGGGT
This sequence comes from uncultured Acetobacteraceae bacterium, assembly GCA_964658135.1. Taxonomy (GTDB): domain Bacteria; phylum Pseudomonadota; class Gammaproteobacteria; order Steroidobacterales; family Steroidobacteraceae; genus Bog-1198. The sequence continues at coordinate 1,455 of CAZZXZ010000152.1, forward strand.
CTTCGGCGGTACCGACTGCACTTACACCCACGGGGATACGTACTTCTCGCATCGGCGCGACGGGCCCACCGGACGCCAGGCCACGCTCATTTGGTTGCAGTCCTCCGCGCGCCGTTGAATTGATCCGTCGGCATCCCCACCTTCGGAACATTCCGTAGGATTTCTTTCGAGGGTTGCACGATGCGCATGGACAAGCTGACGACGAAATTTCAGGCGGCACTGGCGGATGCCCAGTCGCTCGCCGTGGGCCGCGACAACCAGTACATCGAACCGGTGCATCTGCTGGCGGCGTTGCTCGATCAACAGGGCGGCACGGCGCGTCCGTTGCTCGAAAAAGCCGGTGCCAATGTCGCCAAGCTGCGCTCGGAACTGGCGACCGCGCTGGAGCGCTTGCCCAAGGTCGAAGGCTCGGCCGGCGACGTGCTGCTCGGCAACGATCTGAATAAACTGCTCAATCTGACCGACAAGCTTGCCCAGCAACGCGGCGATCAGTTCATCTCGAGCGAGTTATTCGTGCTCGCGGGTTGCGATGATCGCGGCGAACTCGGCCGCATCCTCAAGGCGAGCGGCGCCGCGCGCCCGGCCCTCGAGAAGGCCATCGAGGAAGTGCGCGGCGGCGCCAAGGTGGAGGATGCCGGCGCCGAAGAGAACCGTCAGGCGCTCGAAAAATACAGCATCGATCTTACCGAGCGGGCGAGTCAGGGCAAGCTCGATCCGGTGATCGGCCGCGATGATGAAATTCGTCGCACCATTCAAGTTCTCCAGCGCCGTACCAAGAACAATCCCGTGCTGATCGGCGAGCCGGGTGTGGGCAAGACGGCGATCGTCGAGGGACTGGCGCAGCGCATCGTCAACGGCGAGGTTCCCGAGGGTCTGCGCAACAAGCGCATTCTCGCGCTCGACATGGGCTCGCTCATCGCCGGCGCGAAATTTCGCGGCGAATTCGAGGAGCGTCTGAAGGCCGTGCTGAACGACTTGAGCAAACAGGAAGGCCAGGTGATTCTGTTCATCGACGAACTGCACACCATGGTCGGCGCGGGCAAGGGCGAAGGGGCGATGGATGCGGGCAACATGTTGAAACCCGCGCTCGCACGGGGCGAATTACATTGCGTAGGCGCGACCACGCTCGATGAATACCGTCAGTACATCGAGAAGGACGCGGCGTTGGAGCGGCGCTTCCAAAAGGTTTTGGTGGACGAGCCGTCCGTCGAAGACACCATCGCCATTCTGCGGGGCTTGAAGGAACGCTACGAAGTTCATCACGGCGTGCAGATCACCGACCCGGCGATCGTCGCCGCGGCCACGCTGTCGAATCGCTACATCGCCGATCGGCAGCTTCCGGACAAGGCCATTGACTTGATCGACGAGGCGGGCTCGCTGATTCGCATGGAGATCGATTCGAAGCCCGAGGCGCTCGACAAACTGGATCGACGCATCATCCAGTTGAAGATCGAGCGTGAAGCGCTGAAGAAAGAAACCGACGAGGCGTCGCGCAAGCGGTTGAGCACCTTGGAAGATGCGCTGAAAGCGCTCGGCAAGGAATACTCGGACCTCGAAGAAATATGGAAGGCCGAGAAGGCGACGGTGCAGGGTGCGGCGCACATCAAGGAAGAGTTGGAGCGTGCTCGGTTGGACGTCGATACCGCGCGCCGGGCCCAGGATTTAGGCCGTATGTCCGAGCTACAGTACGGCCGCATCCCGGCTCTCGAGCAGCGGCTGGCCAAGGCTCTGGAAGGCGAACACAAGCCGAACCAGCTGATGCGCAACTCCGTGACCGAGGTGGAAATCGCGGAAATCGTCTCGAAATGGACCGGCATTCCGGTGGCACGCATGCTGGAAGGCGAGCGCGACAAGCTGCTGCGCATGGAAGAGGTGCTCGACAAGCGCGTCGTCGGTCAGACCGAAGCCGTCAAGGCGGTGGCCGACGCCATCCGGCGCACCCGGGCCGGCCTGTCGGATCCGCATCGGCCGAGCGGCTCGTTCATGTTCTTGGGCCCCACCGGCGTGGGCAAGACTGAACTCTGCAAGGCGCTGGCGGAATTCATGTTCGACACCGAGGACTCCTTGATCCGCATCGACATGTCGGAATTCATGGAGAAGCATTCGGTGGCTCGCTTGATCGGCGCGCCGCCGGGTTACGTGGGCTACGAGGAGGGCGGCTATCTCACCGAAGCCGTGCGGCGCCGACCCTACTGCGTCATTCTTCTCGATGAAATCGAGAAAGCGCATCCGGACGTGTTCAACGTCCTTCTACAGGTCCTCGACGACGGTCGACTCACCGACGGTCAGGGGCGCACCGTCGATTTTCGCAATGCCGTGGTCATCATGACTTCGAATCTGGGCAGTCAGGTGATTCAGGAAATGGGCGGCGCGGCCAGCTATGCCGGTATGAAAGCCGCGGTCATGCAAGTGGTGACGCAGCATTTCCGGCCGGAGTTCATCAATCGGGTCGATGACATCGTGGTGTTCCACTCGCTGGGCCGCGAACAGATCCGCTCCATCGTCGACATTCAATTGGGACGTCTGCGCCAGCGGCTTGCCGAGCGGGACATTTCCCTGACCTTGGACGATGACGCACGCGACAAGATCGGCGAGGCGGGGTTCGATACGGTGTATGGTGCGCGGCCGCTGAAACGCGCCATCCAGGCGCAAATCGAAAATCCTCTCGCGCAGCAGATTTTGCGCGGCGATTTCAGCGCCGGCGATCGGGTGGTGGGCAGGCTGCAGCGCGACGGGTTGGTGTTCGAAAAGGAACGTCTGCACTAGCGCTTGGTTATACTGCCGCGCGGCGTTCGACTAGAGGAATTTCATGCCTTTTTACGAGTATCAGTGCAAAAGCTGTGGCCATACCCTGGAGGCCATGCAAAAGATCAACGATTCGCCGCTGAAGAAATGCCCGCACTGCGGGAAGGCGCAGCTGACGCGGCTGATGTCCGCGCCCGTCTTTCGGCTGAAGGGCGGCGGTTGGTACGAGACCGATTTCAAGGGCGACGCCGACAACAAGAAGAATCTGGCGGATCGGCCCGAGGCCGATGCGGCCAAGGACGACAAGAAGCCGGCGTCGGAAACCAAGGTCGAGACGCCGGCGAAAGATGCCAAGTCCGTCGAGAAGGCGGCCGACTCGCCGAAAGAGAAGTCCAAGCCGGTCGAATCGGCCAAGAAACCCACTGCGAGTGCCATTTCGAAGCGCGGCGTGGCCGCCACGTCCAAGGCGACTCCAAAAAAGCGGCCGGTGAAAGCCGCCGTGAAGGCCAAGGCCAAAGGGCGCCGCTAACGCCCGGGGCCTTGCCCGCGCCGGTCGCAGGCCTTAGCATCGCGCGCTTTCCTAAGGGGCGATCCACAGCTTATGCGCACACATTATTGCGGAGAGGTCGGCGAGTCATCCATAGGTCAGGTGGTGACCGTGGCGGGTTGGGCGCATCGGCGCCGCGATCACGGCGGCGTCATTTTCGTCGATCTGCGCGACCGCGCGGGCTTGCTGCAAATCGTCTTCGACCCGGATCGGGCCGCCGTTTTCGCCGATGCTGAGCGGGTGCGCAACGAGTACGTGCTCAAAGTAACCGGCGTGGTGCGTGTGCGACCGTCGGGTACCGCCAATGCAAATCTCAAATCCGGTCACGTGGAGCTGCTGGCGCAAGAACTCGAGATCTTGAACCGCTCGGAGCCGCTGCCGTTTCAGTTGGACGAACATGTCAGCGAGGAAGTCCGGCTACGCTTTCGGTACATCGACTTGCGCCGCGAGGAAATGCGCGAACGTTTGCTGCTGCGTCATCGCATCACCCGTGCCATGCGCAGCTATCTGGACGATGCCGGCTTCATCGACATCGAGACGCCGATGCTGTCGAAGGCGACACCGGAGGGTGCGCGCGATTATCTGGTACCGAGCCGGACCCACGCCGGTAAATTCTTCGCGCTGCCGCAATCGCCGCAGATCTACAAGCAGCTGTTGATGATCTCGGGCTTCGATCGCTATTACCAGATAGTGCGGTGTTTTCGCGACGAGGACCTGCGTGCCGATCGACAGCCGGAATTCACGCAGCTCGACATCGAGACCTCGTTTCTCGACCAGGCGGACATTCAGAAATCGATGGAAGGCTTGATCCGCTTTCTGTTCAGACAAGTCTTGAACGTCGAACTTGCGGACCCGCTGCCGCGCCTGACGTACGGCGAAGCCATGCGCCGCTACGGATCGGACAAACCGGATCTGCGCGTGTCGCTGGAGTTGGTCGACGTGGCGGACCTCGTCCGAGGCTGCGACTTCAAGGTGTTTGCCGGACCCGCAGCCGATGCGAACGGCCGCGTGGCCGCGCTGCGCGTGCCGCAAGGCGGCAAATTATCGCGTAAGGAGATCGACGATTACGCATCGTATGTGGGACGTTACGGCGCCAAGGGGCTGGCGTACGTCAAGGTCAACGAGGTGGCCAAGGGCCGCGAGGGTTTGCAGTCGCCGATCTTGAAATTCCTGAGCGATACCGCGGTTGCCGGGATTCTCGAGCGCACCGCCGCGGCCGACGGCGATTTGATTTTCTTCGGCGCCGATTCGTCGAAAGTGGTGAGCGATGCGTTGGGTGCCCTGCGCCTGAAGGTGGCTCAGGATTTGCACCTGGTGGCCTCGGGCTGGCGGCCGTTGTGGGTGGTGGATTTTCCGATGTTCGAGTACGACGCGGAGGCCAAGCGTTGGGTGGCCATGCACCACCCGTTCACCAGTCCCGTCAACTTGGACTATGCCGCCCTGACCGCGAGTCCGGGCCAGGCGCTGGCGAAGGCCTACGATCTGGTCTTGAACGGCTCCGAGATCGGCGGCGGCTCGGTCCGTATCCATACACAGGAACTGCAGTCTGCCGTGTTCGAACTGTTGGGTATTTCGGCGGCGGAAGCGCGCACCAAGTTCGGCTTTCTGCTCGACGCTCTGAAGTACGGCGCACCCCCGCATGGCGGCATCGCCTTCGGTCTGGATCGTCTCGCCATGTTGATGGCGGGTGCCGACAGCATTCGCGACGTGATCGCCTTTCCGAAGACGCAGACGGCGGCGGATCTGTTGATGGATGCGCCCACCGAAGTGAGCGAAGCCCAGTTGAAGGAACTGCACATTCGTGTGCGGGTGCCGGTCAAGGTCGAGTAATTTTTGGAGTCGCTGCGCCGCCCCGAGTCCGTGTTGATCGTGATCTATACCGCGGATGGCGAGTTTCTGCTGCTCGAACGCTGCCGGCCTGCCGGTTTTTGGCAATCGGTGACGGGGAGCCTCGAGTGGGGCGAGATGGCGGGCGACGCCGCGCGCCGCGAAGTGGTGGAGGAGACCGGCATCGTCGACGGCATGCTGCGCAATCTGCAGTGGACGCAGGTTTACGAAATCCTACCCTCCTTCGGTAAGAAATACGCGCCGGGAGTGACGCGCAATTTGGAGCACGCCTTCGCGCTCAAATTACTGCGGCGGGTACCGGTGATCCTGAGCCCGACCGAGCACCTGCAATATCGTTGGGCCACCGCCGCCGACGCCATCGAGACGGTATCCTCGAGTACCAACCGGATCATCATTGAACAGTTGCGTCACTAGCGGCGCGAGCCGGCAATGAGCGTCGTCATCGTCTATGTGCACGGGCTCTGGCTGCGCGGCCACGAAGGGGTCGTGCTGCAGAGTCGTCTGGCTCGGGCGCTCGATGCACAGACCCGGGTGTTCGCCTATCCGTCGGTGCGTAACGATCTGACGGCCAACGCCCGCGCGCTGCAGGCGTACCTCGGCGCGATCCGCGCCGACACGCTGCATTTGGTCGCCCACAGCTTGGGTGGGCTGGTCATTCTGCGTCTCTTCGAATTACTGGCTGCGGCGGACGCGGTCTCGGCGTCGAATGCCGCGCTGCCCGCGGGACATATCGTCTTGATGGGATCGCCCGTGCAGGGCAGTCGGTCGGCGCAGCGTTTCGCGCGGCTGCCCTATGGCAAGTTCCTGCTGGGGGCGTCGGGCATGGCACTGCTCGAAACGCCGGGTCGGCGGTGGGCCGGTGCACGGCCGCTCGGCATCATTGCGGGCGACCGCGCTCTAGGACTCGGCCGTTTGTTGGGTCCCATGGGCGCGCCTAACGACGGCACGGTCTGGGTCACCGAGACCGTGC